>NZ_JBHVHQ010000168.1:0-12498 GCF_042800135.1 Streptomyces sp. NPDC057654
CAACGCCGGGATCAGCATCCGGCGGCCGTTCCTGGAGACCTCGCTGGAGGAGTGGGAGCGGACGATGCGGGTGAACCTCACCGGCGTCTTCCTGGTGGCCCGCGAGGCGGGGCGCCGGATGGCGGCGGCCGGCGGCGTCATCGTCAACACCGCGTCCGTCAGCGGCATGGTGGGCATGCCCGACTACGCGGCGTACAACGTGAGCAAGGCCGGGGTGATCGAACTGACCCGGACCCTGGCCCTGGAGCTCGCACCGGCCGTCCGCGTCAACGCGATCGCTCCGGGATACGTCATCACCCCCATGCAGAGGGCCGAATACACCGAGGAACAACTCGCCGAACAGGCCGCGGCGTTGCCGCTGCGGCGGCTCGGGACCCCGGAGGAGATCGCCGGCCTGGCGGCCTATCTGGCCTCCCCGGAAGCCGCGTTCATCACCGGGCAGACCTTCGCGATCGACGGAGGCGAGACCGCCGGCGGGCTGGCCAGCGCCGCCCGGCGGCACGACGGACGCGAGGCGCCCGTGGACCCGACAGCGACACCGCGCCGAAGTGGGGGAGCATGACGAACGACGCGCAGCCGGACGAGTACGAGCGGACACCGCCGCCGGCGGTCAACTCGTACACCGAGTGGGACCCGTTGCGGGAAGTGGTGGTGGGGAGCCTGCTGGGCGGGGTCTTTCCCGCCTGGCAGGAGTCGATGGCGCGGGTCGTGCCCGACGCCGCCCGGCCCGTCTTCCAGGAACTGGGCGGGACCCCGCTGCCCGCCGGTCTCCTCAAAGCGGCCGAGGACGAGCTGGAGGGCCTGGTCGAGGTCCTCGAATCGCACGGGATCGCGGTGGTCCGGCCGGACACCGCCGAGCACCAGGTGCCGTTCCGCACCCCGCACTGGAGCTCCGCGGGCGGCCTGTACGCGGGGATGCCCCGGGATCTGCTGATGGTCGTCGGCGACGCCATCATCGAGGCCCCGATGTCCTGGCGCTGCCGCCACCACGAGGTGGACGCGTTCCGTTCGCTGATCAAGTCGTACTTCCGGCGCGGCGCCCGCTGGCTCCCCGCTCCGCGCCCGCAGCTGACGGACGCGCTGTACCGCACGGACGGCGAGGCGCACGGCGGAACACGCGGTGGAACGGACGGCGAGGCGGGCGGCTGGGCGGTGACCGAGTTCGAGCCGGTCTTCGACGCCGCCGACTTCCTGCGCTTCGGCCGCGATGTCATCGTCCAGCGCAGCCACGTCACCAACGCGTTCGGCATCGACTGGGTGCGGCGCGCCATCGGCCCGGAGTTCGACGTGACGGTCGTCGACACCGACGACCCGCACGCGATGCACATCGACGCGACGATCGCGCCGCTCGCGCCGGGCAAGCTCCTCGTGCACCCCGAGCGCTACGTCCATCACGAGGTCTTCGACGGCTGGGACATCCTCCCGGCCCCCGCGCCGACGCTGCCGCGGGACTGGCCCATGTACTTCTGTAGCCCGTGGGTGAGCATGAACGTGCTGTCCCTGGACCCGGAGACGGTGGTGGTCGAGCGCCAGGAGGAACCGCTGATCGAGGCGCTGACCGGCTGGGGATTCCGTTGCGTGCCGGTGGACTTCCGGCACGTCTACACCTTCGGCGGCTCCTTCCACTGCGTCACGCTGGACACCGTGCGGGAGGGCGGGGCCGCACGGTACCTCTCACGGCCTGCGCGGTGGTGATCGCGGGGACGTACGCACGCTGGTGACCCCGACCCGTCAAGCGCTGAACAGGAGCCGTGAGTAGTCCGGCCGCAGCAGGACGTTGTTGTCGTACAGGCAGTACTCCACCGCCAGCAGGGGCAGCGCCGGATCGACGCCGGGGCCCGCCGCCGCGCGCGCCGCGGAGCGTACGTCCTCGACGCCGGTGAAGCGGGCCGCGAGCTCGGCGCAGACGTCGTACGCGGTCCGGGCGCCGCGGTCGTGCCAGTAGCCGGGCAGGCCGATCGCCGCGAAGGCGTCGCGGACGCGGTCCGGCTCGGTGCCGACGACCAGCTCGACGAGGGTACGGGCGACCAGATCCGCGTGTCCGCCCGCCGCGTCGCCTTCCTGCCGCGGCTCCTGCCGCCCCTCCCGCGGCCGTTCCAGCCGTTCCAGCCGTTCCAGCAGCGCCGCGCCGCCGTCGGCCGCGATGGACGTACGTACGTCGCGCGCCGCCTCGTCCTCGTCGGCGTCGCCGGGCGCGTACCGCAGACGCTTGCACCACCGGGCCAGCCGCTCGCCGTCGGCGTGGCGGGCGAGGAACGCGGGCCAGTCGAGGCGGGACCGGTGGGCGCGGGAGAGGAACGTCTTCTCCACGTAGGCGAAGAACTCGTCCACGGCGCGGGCGCTGCCGAGGGCCTCCACCAGCGCGGCCGGGTAGCTGAAGGTGGGGTGCACCAGGTCGACCTCGTCGAGCGGCCCGTCCGGGCCGACGGAGTACGCCGCCGCCGAGACGTCGTCGAGCAGGCCGTCGCCCAGGTCGAAGACGCGCGTGGCGCGGGTGATGAGCGAGTCGTCGAAGCGCTCGCCCAGGCGCAGTTCGCTCACCGTGCGCAAGGTGGCCGCGACGGTCTCCGGGGTGGCGTAGGTGTTGCCCAGGAACATGTCCAGCCGCCGCCGCGGCTCCGGCAGGCCGCGCGCGCGGCGGTACGCCTGGTCCTCCTCCAGCCAGGCGACCTGGGCCTCCACCGCGTGCCGGGCCCGGTAGGGGACGCGGGTCCGCTTGAGGTTCTCGTCGTGGTAGGAGGCGAACTGGTTCCAGCTGGGTTCGAAGCGCGCCTCCAGCAGCGCCCGGATGTCGCTCCGCGCCAGCGGGGGATTGGGCAGCAGGTAGCAGGTCCAGCTCACCGGGTCGGCGCGGCCGCGGTTGAGCTCGCGCATCCGCGCCGCCATCTCCAGCAGCAGGCTGTTGCTGCCGACGTTGATCTCCGAGCAGACCAGCCACACGCGGGAGACGCCCCGGTCGGCGAGGAAGGCGATGTCGGCCGTGACGACGTCGAGGTCACGGACGCGGTGGCGGCGGCCCTTGACCATCGGTTCGGTGCAGAAGTAGCAGCGGTACGGGCAGCCGCGCTGTATCTCCACCGGGACGTGTACGTCCGCGTCCGGTCCGATGACGCGCTGCGGGCCGTAGAAGTCCAGCAGGTCGCGCAGGATGGCGTCGGTGTACTCGGTGTGGTCCGCGGGTGGCAGGAAGCTCCGGGGGGTGATGGTGTAGCCATGGTCGGAGTGGTCGGAGTGGTCGGAGCGGTCGGAGCGGTGGGCGAGGTTGGCGATGCGGTCCACGTCGCGATGCGCGAGTACGTCGTCCAGGTGCTCCAGCACCGCGTCCGGCTCGCCGGTCACGCCGAAGTCCGGCTGGAGCCGGTCCAGCAGGTCCGGGGTGCGCGTGGTGAAGCCGAAACCGCCCACCATTATCGGACACTCGGTCAACTCCCGTAAAAGATCGATGAGTTGCTCGGTCTCGTGGAACGGCCAATAGCTGTTCCTGCGCACCGGAGGGGCGCCCGGGAGGTCGTAGTCCGCGTAGTTCCAGATGAAGATGGAGTCCAGTTGCCGCAGGTGGACGCCGATGAGCCGGGGGCCGGTGCGGTCCAGGACCTCGCGCAGCGCCGCGCGCCACGACGCCTTGGGCGTGTGCAGCAGGTCGAAGCGGGCCGCGGTGAGGCCATGGCGGGCGGCCACGGCCGAGACCTGCACGAAGGCGTAGGGATAGATGGGCAGCGCCGGGTAGTTGGAGGCGCTGAGGAGGAGGATGTCCGCGCCCTGTCGCGCCGGGGCGGTCGGGTCGTCGACCGGCATGGCGGGAATGGTGACACACCGTCGGTCATCCCACCAGAAGACCACCGGAGGGTCACCGGAAGGCGACCGGAAGAGCGCTTCGCCCGGTGTCCGAATCGGCGCGCCGGGCCGTACGCCCCCTTGAAGGGGGCTTGCGCGGACCGAAGAATGGGACTTCGCGCCGCCGCCGTCTGCCCCCGAACCCTGGGACGGCTTCCTCCGTCCGCGTCGTACCGCCTTCCGCCATCGCCGCAGCTCCCGGGGGACCGGCGCGTCGCCGCGATGGCCCCTACCCCTGGGGAGAGTGGCCTGTGACAGCCCCTGTGCTCTCGGCGGACTCCCACGTCGTCGAACCGGTACGCCTGTGGACCGAGGGCCTGGAGCGCCGCTACCGCGACCGCGCCCCGCGGGTCTCCTGGCACGCCGAACGGCAGGGCTGGTACTTCACCTGCGACAACCTGAGACCCGCCCTGGTCAACACGCTCTACGCCACTGCCACCACGCCCCAGGACTTCGTGGACGCGGAAGCCGTCGTCGAGGCGGTACGGGCCGGGGGCAGCGACCCGGCCGCCCGGCTCAAGGACATGGCGCTGGACGGGGTGGCGGGGGAGGTGCTGTACCCCAGCCTGGGTCTCCACCTCTTCTGGCTCGCGGACGCCGCCTTCCAACGCGCCTGCTTCCGCGCCTACAACGACTGGCTCGCCGACTACGTGCGGCACGCGCCCGAGCGGCTGGTCGGCCTCGGACTGATCTCGCTGTGGGACACCGAGGAAGCCGTACGGGAACTGCGCCGCTGCCACGGGCTCGGGCTCAAGGGCGCCGCCGTCTGGGCCTCCGCCCCCGACGAGCGCGACCTGGCCGGTACCACCGCCGACCCGTTCTGGCACGCGGCACAGGAGATGGGCATGCCCGTATCCATGCACTGCCTCAGCGGCTACCGCGACAGCCCCCGGCTCTTCGACTACACCACCCCGATGGGCCGCGTCCAGCGCAACATGGCCTATCCCGAGGAACTCCAGCACACGCTGACGGACCTGCTCTTCTCCGGCGTCCTCCAGCGTTTCCCCGGCCTCGACATCGTCCTGGCCGAGAACGACATCGGCTGGATCGCCTACCACCTGCTGCACGCCGACCGGATCCACGACAAGCTCGGCCCGGCGCTCGGCAGCGACCTCGCCATGTCCCCGAGCGACTACTTCCGCCGCCAGGTCCACGCCACGTTCACCGAGGACGAGGTGGGCGTGCTGACCATGCGCCTGCTCGGGCCGGACAACTTCCTGTGGGGCAGCGACTACCCCCACTACGAAGGCAGTTGGCCGAACTCCGGCGCGGTGCTGGAGCGCTGCCTGGCGGAAGCAGGCGAAGAGGCCCGCGAGCGGGTGACCTCCGGCAACTGCGCGCGCCTGTACGGATTCGACCTCACGACACTGACGAGCGACTGAGGAGCGAACGGCGAGCGGCTGACCGGCGACTGACGAGCGATCGACCAGCGGCCGGCCGGCGAGTGACGAGAGCGATCGACGAGCGACTGACGAGCGACTGACCGGCGAGTGAAGGAGATCCGCATGGCGGAGCCGACCGCACACCCCTGGTACCGCTTCATCGACGACGACATCGAGAACAGAACCCGGGCGGGCGTCGGCTTCACGAACCTGATCTCCCAGCGGCCCTACGCACTGGCCCCCGAAACCCTCCAGGGCTTCGTCGAACGCAACGCCCTGATCCGCGAGTTCCTGCGGATCACCCGTGATGTCTTCCTGGCCAGCCTCCGCGGCGACGCCGACCCCGCCATCGCCGACACCGTGCTCGCCCGGCAGCCGCCGGAACGCGGCCGGGACTACCACCTGAAGCTGACCGAGCGGCACCTCGCGCTCCCGCACTACTTCCGGACCGACGAGCCCGCCCCCGGGAAGATCGCGGAAGTGCAGTGCCCGGCCTCCGGCTGGGAGATAGCGGACCAGGCGCACGCCCTCTACCGGGCCTTCCCGAACGACTTCGGCGCGGCGGAACGGCGCTTCGCCCCGCTCATCGACGACCTCGCCGCGTCCCTGCGCTCCCGGTTCGGCGACGGCCTCGTCATCCACCACCTGACCGGCAACGCCTCACGGCCGCACGGCGTCCACTACACCGTACAGCGGCTGCGCGAAGCGGGGATCCGGCACTTCGGCTGGGACGCCGTGCACTGGAAGGACTGCGGATTCGTCCGCGCCCACGAGTTCTACGACCTCCGGTACAACGGGTTCTTCGATCAGTGGATGGAGGCGTGCGAACAGGGCGAGCTCTTCTTCGATCATCCGCCCCTGCCGCTCTACGACGCCAAGGTGACGACGGCATGGCCGTTCTGGTCGAAGGCCGCGCGGTACTACCCCGACGAGGTCCGCGGCATCTTCCCGCACACCGAGATCATCACGCCCGAGGGCTTTCACCTGCCCGACGGCACGTGGATCACCCTGGACGAGTACTGCAAGCTGGGCCAGGGACGGCGCCGCTACTACGTGAAGTTCGGCAGCCACCACCCGACCTTGAACTGGGGCAGCCGCGCGGTCTACCACGCGGGCAGCTTCTCCGGGCCCGCGCTGCGCGCGCTCTTCGACCGTGTCTGCGCCGACACCGCGGAGGGGCATCTCTGGGTCGCCCAGGACGCGTGCCTGCTGGCGGAACCGGCGGCGGCCGTGTCCCGGAGCGGGGAGGACGTGAAGTTCGACGGCTATACCAAGCTCAGCGCCTTCTACACCCCGGAGGGTCTGGCCGGGGTAATGGCCATGCAGGAGCGCGCACATAAGGTGCACGGCTCGCTGAACACCGTCGTGAGCGCCGTCTACTGACTCCGTGTGTCCGTACGTCCGTGTGCCTGCACATCCGTATGTCCGTATGAAGGAGGTGGAGGGTGAGGACCAGCGAACCCCATCCGTTCCGGATCACCGGGCAAGTCCACTCCGTCGACTACTTCCGCTTCGTCGAACGGGACGAGACGGACTGGCAGGTGTGGACCGATGTGCTCCGCGGCGAAGTCGCCGGAGTGATCTTCCGGGGAGCGCTGACACCGGATGTCCGCGACCGCATCCGGCGGAACTTCTGGAGCAGCCCGCTGCTCGGGCGCCGGGTGCAGAGCTCCGGAGCAGCGGACCACTGGTGCGGAAACCACCTCTTCAGCGCCCCCAGCCTCGACTGGTACCTCGACGAGGCGGACCGCGCGCGTACGGACCTGGAGACGCTCTGCGCGGGGCCGGGCCGTACACCGCTGACGCTGCTGGACGAGTACCGCGACCACCTGGCGGACCGCGGCGTACGGCTCCGTCTCGCGGAATACCGAGGCCGGCGCGCGGCCCCCTTCCGGCTGCGCTCCCTCGGCCAGAACGACACGCCCGTGCTCGCTCCGCACGACGACGCCGAGTCCATCCGCCGCGCGCGCCACATCGACGGGTGCGAGGTCCAGCGGGTCAGCCGCCTGTGCAACGCCCTGATGTGCGTGGAGAACGACTCCGGGGGCGAACTGCTGTACTGGAACATCTCCCCGGACCGCGAGAGCCGCGCCGCACTGGGCATGTCGACCGACAGCTATGGATATCCGATCGAGTCGCTCTCCGGCGTCGAACAGCTCACCGTGCCCATCAGGGCCGGAGACGTATATATCTTCGACACCGCGAATGTGCACGCCGTGGCTCCCTGCGACAGAGCCGGGGGTCATCGGACCACCATCAACTTCCTGATGGGTCGGCTCGACGACGACACGACGGTGTACTGGTCCTGACCGCCGGCCGACAGACCGACCACCCTGCCCGACCGCCCTGCCCGACCGCCCGAGACCGCGCACGCGACCGAAGGGAGTGCAGACGGATGGCGGCAGCCACCACAGCCCCACAGAATGTCGCCGGAATCGACGTACGGAGGCTCGCCGGACACATCGGCGCCGAGATCACCGGTGTGGACCTCGCCGCGCCGATGCCCGACGCCGTCATGGCCGCGATCCGCGCGGCGCTGCTCCAGCACAAGGTGATCTTCCTCCGCGGCCAGCGGCTGAGCCACGCCGACCACGTCGCGTTCGGGCGGCGGTTCGGTGAGTTGACGCGGCGCCCGGGCCGTAAACACGGCGTCCATCCCGAGGGATATCCGGAGATCCTCATCGTCGACCCGGACGCGGAGGACACACGGTACGGCCGGCGGTTCGAGGAACGGCTCCGGCCCAAGGCGCTGCGCCACGACTCGGGCTGGCACGTGGACCTCGCCGCGACCGTCAACCCCCCGGCCATCTCCGTGCTCCGCTCCGAGGTGGTCACCGAATACGGCGGAGACACCCAGTGGACCAACCTCGTCGCGGCCTACCAGGGCCTCTCCGGCCCGCTGCGCGCACTGGCCGACGGACTGCGCGCGGAACACACCCTCTACGCCGCCTGCGAACTGCTGCTCTCCGACGAGGAAGACGTGGAAGTCATCCGGCGGCTCACCGAGGACACCCTGCTCTCCGTGCACCCGCTGGTCCGCGTCCACCCCGAGACCGGTGAGAAGGCGCTCTTCGCACCACCGGCTTCGGTGACCCGCCTCCTGGGGCTGCTGCCCTGGGAGAGCCGCCATGTGCTGGAACTCCTCTACGAGCACATCGGGCGCGCCGAGTACACCGTCCGCTGGCGCTGGGCGGTCGGCGACGTCGCGGTCTGGGACAACCGCGCGGTCGCCCACCTCCAGCCGTCAGACCTGGACCACACCGACTACCGGCGCACTCTCTACCGCGTGACCGTCCTGGGCGAACCCCCGGTCGGCCCGGACGGCTTCACGTCCGAGGCCGTCCGCGGCGAGCCGCTGACCGCTCACGCCCAGCCCTGATCCGGCAATCCCGCCGACGAGACCCAGCACCTTCGCAGCCGAGATCCAGCACTTCCGCATACGCAAGTACGTAAGAAGGGGGCGAGACGTCATGCCGGGCACACGCGGTGTGTACTTCGTGGCCAACGACCGGGTGGTGGAACTGGTCACCGCATTCCTCAACAGCTTCCGCCGCACCAACCCCGATATCCCACTGCGGCTGATCCCCTTCGACGACGCGTACCAGCGGATCGCCGAACTGGGGGACCGCTATGGGTTCACCGTATGGGAGGACGCGCGGCTGCTCGCCCGGTGCGACGAGATCAGCCTCTCGTTCCACGAACACAGAAAGGGGCACTTCAGAAAACTCGCCGCATGGGAGGGGGAGTTCGACGAATTCCTCTACATCGACAGCGACACCGCCGTCCTGCGCAACATCGACTTCGCCTTCGACTACCTCGCGGATTACGGCTTCGTGACCGCCACGTCCAATCTGCCGGGGCGCGCCTGGAAGGAAACCATCAAGCAGGCCGGAAAGTTGTCGCGGCAGCAGTACGAATACGCCGCCAACACCGGATTCGTCACCTCACGGAAAGGGGCGCTCACGCTGGACGGAATCACCGCCGCGCTGCCCGGCGCCCGAGAGGTCACGCCGCACATGAAACTCGGCTACGAACAGCCGTTCCTCAACTACCTCATCGTCACCTCGGGCCTGCCCTACACCAGCCTGCACCGGCTGCGTACCGCCACCGGAGACCAGACCATCCCGGCCGAGGTCTTCGCCTGGACCCCGGGCGTCCAGGCGAGGAACGGCGAAGTCGTGCACCCGGTCTCGCCGCCGCCGCTGATGGTCCACTGGACCGAGCCGGTCAAACCGACCCAGGCGGACCCGGCGGACACCCCGCTCTACGACCTGTGGCTCCACTACCGGGACTTGCACACCCTCACGTAGAGCGACTGCTCGTCGTCGTGCCGCGGCGGGAACTCGGGGTGCGCGGCCAGCAGATCGGCCTCCTCGACTCTCTCGGCGACAGGGAAGCCGGCCTGCCCGAGAGCCCAGGTCAGCAATTCGAGGTCGAAGAGGTTGCGATGCCTGCCGCGAGCCTGGAAGAGATCGTTGATGAACTGCTGGACCGGGGCCCCGCCGAGGGAGTAGTCGGGCCAGCGCTGGCAGCGGTCGTCTTTGAGCGCTTGCCCGCGATCGGCGGTGTAGGCGGCGCAGATCTTCGCCAGATCGGGGCAGGAGATCCACAGCACGGCGTCCTCCGCGCAGATCCGACGCAGCTCCCGGAGGAACGGGATGAGCTGGCCGTGCAGTTCCAGGTGTTCCACGACGTGCTGCATCACCACGGCCGTGACCGAGCCGTCGGGGAACGGCATGCGACCGGCCGCCAGATCGATGTCGCACTCCGAACCGGACACATCGCAATTGAGCCAGCCGGGAACACGCCGGTCCCCGCAGCCCAAATGGATCCTGGCGGCTCCGGTGACGTACCGCGGGCCGCGCGTCCGGCGCTGTTGCCTGAGGCGTGCGAGCAGGCGGGAAAAGTCATGTTCGATGAATGAGATGGTGCGGGGATCGAAATCCAGTCTGCGCAGCACCCGAGGAATCATGCGCTTCACCGTGCCCGAAGAGCCAGGTCCGGTCAACCGCGCGTCACGGTAACGGATTTGGGCGGACCTGTCCGCAGTCGAATTCCTCTCTTCGGGACTTCGGTGCACACGACGGAACCCTGTGAAGATCGAATTCGCCGAATTCCCCATGGAGGTGTGCATGCGACAGGTAGTCCTGCCCGGACCCGGCCGGTGCGAGGTCGTCGAGCGGTACGAGCCGACGGCCGCGCCCGGACACGTCGTGGTAGACGTCAGCCTGAGCGTGCTCTCGCCGGGCACCGAGCGCGCGATCCTGCTGGACCGCCCCACCGCCGACTCCCGGTACCCGGAATCGCCCGGCTATATGGCGGCCGGTACGCTGCGCGGCGGTCCGGGACTCCCCGCCGGCACGCGCGACCTGTGCCTCTCCGCGGGCACGCGGGTGGCGGTGCGCCGGGCGCGCCATGCCGACGTCGCCGTGGTGCCCGTACGCTGCGTGCGCGCCGTACCGGATCGCGTCCGCCCGATCGACGCCGCGGTCTGGCAACTCGCGCTCACCGCCCTGCACGGCCTCGAAACCGGAGGCCAGCGCGGTGACGAGCCGGTGACCGTGGTCGGCCAGGGCCTGCTCGGCATCATCACCCGCCGCCTGGCCGCGGCGCGTGGCGCGTCGCGGGTACGTGCCGTCGCCGCGTCCACCGCCAAGGCGTGGACCACCCGTACCGAGCCCTCCACCGTGTTCGAGGATCCCGGACGGCTCGGCGGCGGCACGCCGCTCGTCGTGGACGCCACCGACAGCGGCCCCGGCCTGGCCGTCGCCATCGCGGCCGCGGACCGCGGCGGCCGGGTCGTACTTCTCGGATCACCGCGCACCGACGAAGCCGACGTCCCCCTGCGAGAACTGCACGACCGCCTGCTCGACCTGCGAGGCGCTCACGTCTCGCAGTTGACCGAAGCGGACGAGGAACGGCTGACGGACCACTTCTTCACCTTGCTGGAGCAGCGCCGCTTCACCATCGCGGACGTCCTGTCCCACTACCCCGCGCACAAAGCCCCGGAGGTCTACCGGCGCCTCGCCGACGAGCGGGCCTTCGTCAGCGCCGCGCTGCACTGGAACACCCCGAGCCCCGCCCCCGGACGGCCCGCCCTCACCGCACGGCCGATGCGCTTCGGCCTGATCGGCTGCGGCGACATAGGCATCGAGGACGCCAGAGCGCTCGCCGCCGCGGACGAAGCCGAGATGACGGCCTGCCACGATCCCGTCGCGGAACTCGCCGACGAGACCGCGGCCCGCTTCGGCGGTCGGCCGGAAGCGTCCGTCGGGTCCCTGCTGGCGCGCCCCGACGTCGACGGCGTCGTCATCGCCACCCCGCACGACACCCACGAGCCGCTGCTCACCGAGGCGTTGGCCGCGGGCAAGCACGTCCTCCTGGAGAAGCCCGTCGCCCATGATCTGGCCTCGGCGCAGCGCATCGTCGTACGCGCGCGGGCCGGCCGGCCGCGCACCGGCATCCTCTTCCCGACCCGTACCGACCCGAGGTTCCGCCAGGCCCGCGAGGCCATCGAGGCGGGGGAGATCGGCTCGCCGCTCGCCATTGTCACCACGTACTTCACGGACAAACCCGCCGCGTACTTCCTCGGCGGCATCAGCGGCCGCGTCTCCACCACCTGGCGCCTGTCGAAGGAACGCGCCGGCGGCGGCTTCCTCATCATGAACCTCATCCACCAGATCGACGCGGTCCGCGCGCTCCTCGGCCGGGAACCCGACCGCGTCTACGCGGAGACCGCGCCGTCGCCGACGGCGGGTGCCCCCGGAATCGAGGACGTGGTCAGCGTCGTCCTCCGGTTCGGCACGGTCGTCGCCACCCTCGTCGGCAGCGCGAGTGTGGTGGGGGGCGGCGGCATGAAGACCCGTGTCTGGGGCGAGAAGGGCGAGATCCAGCTCACCCCGGACTACTCCCTGGCCCACCGCGGAGCACCCGTCCCCGAGGCCGACTCCACGGCACAACCGCCCCCGACCGCGATCGACCTGCGCACGACGGCGTTCACCCGCTTCGCGCGTGCGGTCCACGACGGCTCGCCCGTGGACGTCAGCCTGGCCGACGGGCTGCGCACCCAAGCCGTCGTAGAAGCCGCGTACGCCTCCGCCCGCCTCGGCCGCGCCGTCTCCCCGTCCGCTCTCCTGGAAGGAGAGACACCGTGAACAACTGGCAGCACATCGGGGGTACTTCCCCCAAGCCTGCGACGGCTGGAGACATGGCTGGGGACTTGATGTGGTTCGCCGACGACCCGGAAGCCGACGAGACCTGGGCGTACGGCTATCCGCCGCCG
>NZ_JBHVHQ010000169.1:0-12432 GCF_042800135.1 Streptomyces sp. NPDC057654
CGCCTACGCCGTGCTCGGCGTGGGCGACCGCAACTGGGCCGCCACCTACCAGCGCGTCCCCACCCTCCTCGACGACCGCCTCGCGGCCCTCGGCGGCGCCCGGCTCCTGCCGCGCGCCGAGGCCGACGCCTCCGGCGACCTGTGCGGCGCGGTCAAGGAGTTCGCGGCGGCCCTGCGCGACACCCTCCTGGAGCGGTACGGCGACCCCGCCTCCATCGGCGCCGCCGCCGACCCGCACGCCGACGAGCCCGCCTATGCCGTCACCGAAGTGACCGGCGAACCCCTGGACGCCCTCGCCGCGCGCCACGACCTGGTCCCCATGACCGTCACCGAGGCGTACGACCTCACCGACGCCGCGCACCCGCGCACCAAGCGGTTCCTGCGCCTCGAACTCCCCGCCGGGACCGGATACCGCACCGCCGACCACCTCGCCGTGCTCCCCGCCAACGCCCCGGCGCTCGTCGCTCGCGCCGCGGCCGTCTTCGGCGCGGACCTTGAGACCGTACTGTCCGTGCACGCCCGCCGCCCCGGCCGCGAAACCCTGCCCGTGGACCGGCCGCTGACGATACGTCAACTCCTAACGCATCACGTCGAACTCCAGGACCGGCCCACCGCCGAACAGCGCGCGGTCCTCGCCGACCACAACCCCTGCCCGCCCGAGCAGGCCGCGCTCCGCGCGCTCGGTGACGACGACCCGCGCACCCTCCTCGACCTCGTCGAGGACTGCCCCGCACTGCGTGGGGCCCTGCCCTGGCCGGTCCTGCTGGAACTGCTGCCCCCGATGCGGACCCGCCACTACTCCATCTCCTCCGCACCCGCCGACGACCCCCGCCACGCCGACCTGATGGTCTCCCTGCTGCACGCCCCGGCCCGCTCCGGCCGCGGCGACTACCGCGGCACCGGCTCCGGCCACCTCAACGCACTGCGGCCCGGCGACACCGTCCTCGCCCGCGTCCAGCCGTGCCGCGAGGCGTTCCGCATCGACCACGACGCCCGCACCCCCGTCATCATGGTCGCCGCGGGCACCGGCCTCGCCCCCTTCCGCGGCGCGGTCGCCGACCGCCGGCGCCGAGCCGAGACCGCCCCGGCCCTCCTCTACTTCGGCTGCGACGCGCCCGGCGCGGACTTCCTGCACGCGGACGAACTGGGCGCCGCCGAGGCGGCCGGGGCGCTCTCACTGCGCCCCGTCTTCAGCGCCCGCCCCGAGAACGGCCACCGCTATGTGCAGCACCGCATCGCCGCCGAGGGCGCGGAGCTGTGGGACCTGCTGGAAGCGGGCGCCGTGGTCTACGTGTGCGGTGACGGCAGCCGCATGGCGCCCGGCGTGCGCGACGCCTTCCGGGACCTGTACGCCGAGCGTACGGGCGCGGGCCGGGCGGCGGCGGACACCTGGCTGCGCGAGCTGACGGAGGCCGGGCGCTACGTGGAGGACGTCTACGCGGCCGGCTGATGCCCCGGCCTGTCCCACCACTGCGGTGGAAGGTGCAGCACGACGAGGGTGAAGCCCGCCAGGATGAAATTCCGTCCGGCGGGCTCCAGCCCGTTCCACTTCGAGGACTGCCACATCGCGAACCACTCCCCGCCGATCGCGATGAACCCCGCCCCGAAGAGCAGCATCAGCATCAGGAGCCCCAGCGTGCTCAGCCGCCGGGCGCCCGCGAAGCCGCCGCGCCACAGCCCGCGCACCCACAGCGCCGTGCCGCCGATGAGGGCGAGGGCCGCCAGCGTCTCCCAGGCGATGATGCCGATATAGGCGATGTCCTGCACGGTGCGGGACTCGATCGCCCGCCACATCAGGTCGTCGTCCTTGAAGGTGGTGTCCATCGCCAGGACGTGCCGCACGAAGTCGCGATTGGTGTCGAAGTCGGTGATATTGCCGAAGGCGACGAGCGCGATGTAGAGCGCCAGCGTGCCCGTGAGCACCGTCGCCGCGACGGGCAGCGTGCCGAGCCGCCCGAGTCTCTTGATGACCATGTCAGGAACGTAGCGGGGAGATCGCCACGAGGACAGTGCGGGGCGGCACCTCGCACCGGTCGCCGACGGACAGCGCCGCTCCGGGCGCGGGCGCGCCGTCCTCGGCCCCGGTGTCCAGAACGAGGCCGTAACGGGCGCCGGGCCTGCCGGGCACGGCGAAACCGGCGGGCGACGTGTCCGCGTTGAGCAGCACCAGGATGTCGTCGTCCCGCACCGGTGTGCCCCGCCCCGGAATCCCGTCGCCCGCGAGGAGCAGCCCGAGGAACCGCGTCGCCGGGTCCTGCCAGCGGCCCACCGTCATGACGCGGCCGTCCCGGTCGTACCAGGCGACGTCCGGGGGAGCGCCGGACCCGGTGAGGAACGCACGGCGCCCCAGGGCCGGGTGCGCGCGCTGGAGGGCGACGACGCGGCGTACGAACGCGGTGAACGGGTCCGGGGCCTTCGGCCAGTCGTACCAGCTCACCTCGTTGTCCTGGCAGTACGCGTTGTTGTTGCCGCGCTGCGTACGGCCCAGCTCGTCGCCGCCGAGGAGCATCGTGACGCCCTGGGACAGGAGGAGCGTCGCGAGCATGTTGCGGCGCTGCCGCGCCCGTACGGCGTTCACGGCGGGGTCGTCCGTCGGCCCCTCCACGCCGTAGTGGGCGGCACGGTCGTCGCCCGTACCGTCCCGGTTGTCCTCGCCGTTGGCCTCGTTGTGCTTGCGCTCGTACGTCACCAGGTCGGCGAGGGTCTTGCCGTCGTGGCAGGTCACGAAGTTGACGGACGCGTCCGGGCCGCGCCGGTCGGCGGAGTAGAGGTCGGCGGAGCCCGCCAGCCGCTCCGCGAGGCCGCCGACGGCCGGCCGGCCGCGCCAGAAGTCGCGGACCGTGTCCCGGTAGCGGTCGTTCCACTCCGCCCAGCCCGGCGGGAACCGCCCCACCTGGTAGCTGTCGGGCGCCCCCACGTCCCACGGCTCGGCGATGAGCTTCGTGCGGCCCAGCACCGGGTCCTGGTACAGCAGCCCGAAGAAGGCGGAGAGCCGGTCCACATAGCCGTGCTGCCGGGCCAGGGTCGCGGCGAGATCGAAGCGGAAGCCGTCGACGCGCATCTCGGTGACCCAGTAGCGCAGCGAGTCCAGGATCAGCCGCAGCACCTCAGGGCGGCCGGCGTTGAGGGAGTTCTGCGTGCCCGTCGTGTCGATGTAGCGGGACGGGTCGGCAGGGTCGAGCCGGTAGTAGACCTCGTTCGCCAGCCCCCGGAAGCTCAACGGCGGTCCCTCGGGCGGGCCTTCGGCCGTGTGGTTGTAGACGACGTCGAGAATCACCTCGATGCCCGCCGCGTGCAGCGCCGCGACCATCGACTTGAACTCCGCGACCTGCTGCCCCCGGTCGCCGGCCGCGCTGTAGGCGCTGTGCGGCGCGAAGAACCCGACGGTCGAATAGCCCCAGTAGTTGGTCAGCTTCATGTCCAGAAGCCGCTGCTCGGACAGGAACTGATGGACCGGCAGCAGCTCCACGGCGGTCACGCCCAGGTCCGTGAGGTGCCCGATGACTGTCGGATGGGCGAGCCCCGCGTACGTGCCGCGCAGGGCGCGCGGCACGCCGGGGTGCGTGACGCTGATCCCCTTCACATGCGTCTCGTAGAGCACCGTGTCGGCCCAGGGCCGCTCCGGCAGCCGGTCCGCGCCCCAGTCGAAGGAGGCGTCCACGACCAGGCAGCCCAACTGCCGTGGCGCGAATGGGTACATGGCCTTCGCGTACGGGTCGAGCAGGAGCCGCCCGGCGTCGAAGAACAGGCCGCGCGAGGGGTCGTGGGGGCCGGACGCGCGGAAGGCGTACCGCTGCCCCGGCCGCGCCTCCGGCACGTACGCGTGCCAGATGTCGCACTCCGCGGACATCGGCACCCGCCGCTCGCCGCCGCCCTCGTCCAGCAGGCACAGCACCACCTCCCCGCCGTACGCGCCGGCGGAGGAGTACACCGCGAAGTTCGTGCCCTGCCCGTCCCAGGAAGCGCCGAGCCGGTACGGGCCCGCAGGTCCCGGGGGAATGGTCGCCATCATCGGACTCCCCTCGCTCCGGGCCCCGGCCGGGGCCCGGTCAGTCGTAGCCGCCGAACATGAAGAGGGCGGCGCGCTGGTCCGCCGGGTTCAGCAGCCCGTGCAGCTGCCCGCCCTTGAGGAACGCGAGATGACCGGGCGTCAGCCGCCGGACCTCGAAGCAGCGGGCGCGGGTGCCCGGGTCCGCCCAGTCGCCGATCACCATCAGGCCGTCCCCCTCCAGCATCAGGAAGACCTCCTGGTTGTCGCGGTGCCGGTGCAGCCCGATCCCGCAGGCCGGATCCATCACGTGCAGATCCATGTACGAGACCGCGAAGAACGGCTCGCTCTCGCCGCTCGTGTGCCCCTTGCGGCCGAACGCGTCGAGGTTGTACGGCTCCAGGGCGCGGTCCAGTTCACGGCTGTCCGCCAGCCGCCCGTACGCGCTGAACAGATTGCGGTACTCCAGGAAGCCGACGCCGCCGTGCGGCTGCGGGCTGACGCCGACGCTCAGGTACGCGTCCCAGCCGCGCACCCGCATCTCGAAGCCGAGCCGCACCGAGCCCTCCGCCGGGTCCGAGGCCCCCGACCCGTCCGCGTCCGCCGTCCACCGCACGTCCACGTAGAGCGGGTTGACCGGGTGCATCGGATGGCGCGCGGAGACGGAGCGCAGATCCTGCCCGTCGAGCCCGTCGCGGGCGAAGTCCGCGGCCCCGCCGGACAGCAGCTCCGGGCGCGGCTGGAGCAGCCCTGTGTCCAGCGACGCCTTTCCCCGCTCGCCGAGCCGTTCGCGCAGCCCGTCGCCGCCCCGGCCCCACAGCTCGACGGTGTAGAAGTCGCTCTCCTCGTCGTACGGGGCGCGCAGCCGCACCGGCTCGCCGCCGCCCACGGACACCGTCACCCCGATGGCGTCGCCGAGCCGCCCCGCCGCCGGCCACAGCCCGGAGTCGGGCCCGCCCCGGTAGCTCAGCTGGAGGAACGGGCCGCGCCAGCCGTCCGTCGCCGCCCAGCCGCGTACCGCACGCGTGTCGCCGAGCCGGAAGTCGTGGAGGTTCTGCTTCTGGAAGTCGGTCTTGACGTCCTGCTCCTCGGCCGCCAGCCGGTCCTGGTCCGGCGCGCTCGGCCCGTACAGCTCCAGCCATCGCAGCGGGAAGAGGTACTGGAGCGAGACCGCCTCGTACGCCTCGCGCTCCGCCGCCAGCCGGGAGCGCTCCACGAGCCCGAGGAGCTTCAGGAGCGGGTTGCCGCTCTCGTAGTCCGGTGGCTTGCCGGGCTCCACGCGGAAGACCGAGTCGCTGTGCACGATCGTGGGCATCGGCCCTCCAGCAAGAGATCCGAGTCACGTGGTGTGGTAGAGGAACGCGACGAAGACGAGCGGCTCGTCGAACGGGTTGCGGATGCCGTGCACCCCGCCGCTCTTGGTGTAGATGACGCTGCCCGGCCGCACCGGCAGCTCACGGCACTTGACCGGACCCACCCCGAACACCGGCCGCTCCACCAGCGGATAGCCGTCCGTGTCCGCGGCGTCCCCGTCGCCCATGTACGCGAGGCCCGCGCCCGAGACGACGTAGTACAGCTCCTCCGAGCCGATGTGCCGGTGGGTGCCCTCCACCGCATGCGGCGGGACGGTGACCTCGTGGAAGAACACGAGATCGCTGCCGAGCTCGCGCTGGAACAGCCACCGCATCCGCACGATGTTGTCCTCGCGCCGGTCCGGATTCGATGCGTCGCTCATCGCGTTGCGGTAGTTGACGGGCCTGATACGTGAGGCGTCCGGGATGAAGAAGCCGCGCCGGAAGTCCAGCAGGTAGTTGCTGTCGGAGACGGTGTTCTCCGGGGAGCTCGGCTCGTCGGTGCGCGGCTCCTGGTGCGAGCGGAGATAGGCGTTGTCCCACTGCGGCTCGCCGAGCCGCTGCCCCGTCGGATACACCACGCCGTCCTCGCGGAACGCCACCGCCACCTCGCGGACCTGGCCGAGCAGCGGCGCGAGGGCCGGCGCCCGGGTGATCGGCGCGTCCCGCCCCATCAGGGGCAGCACCCGCAGATCGTGCGGCGTGCCCTCCGGAGGCTCCAGCGTCTCCCAGATCTCGACGGCATACGCGCCGATCACCGGGTCCCAGTGCAGCGTGACCACCGCCTCCGCCGGCGCCCCCGCGTCGTCCCCGGTCACCCGCAGCCACGCCTTCGTACGCGGCCCGAGCCGCCGCCCGAACTCGCGGGCCTGCTCGACGAGGCGGATGCCGGAGTACTCGATCCGCAGCATCGCGCAGAGCCTGGTCCCGCCGAGGTACACATCGCCCTTGATGGCCGTGCCGTCCGCCGAACCGCGCACCTCCGCGACGTAGTAGCGGTAGCGCGAGGACCGCGTCGCGTTCAGATACCGGGCGTGGTAGATGCGGTCGGGGTAGAAGACGACCCGGAAGATCTCGTTCTCCGGGTGGGTGTAGACCTGATCGAACCGGCTGTCCATTCAGCGCCTCCCGCCCATCACAGCCTCCTGCCCCTCTTCACAGCCGCCCCAGCAGCTTGTCGCCGACCCGGAAGGAGTTGGCCTCGATCGTGAGCGTCGGGTTGGCGCTGCCGGACGTCGGCATGAACGCCCCGTCCGTCACATAGAGGTTGTCGAAGTTCCAGGCCCGGCAGTCCGCGTCGAGCACCGAGTCCCGCGGATCGGCGCCGAACCGCGCGCCGCCCAGCACATGGTTGGCGATCCGCACCACGGACGCGCCCACCGAACCCGAGCTGACGTCCTTCACCTCGCCGCCGTTCTCCAGGACCGCCCGGCACCGGTCGGCGAGGTCGTCCATCAGCGCGCGGTCGTGGCCGTGCCAGGTCTTGAGGATGTACGCGACCGGGCGGCCCCACTTGTCCGTGACGTGCGGATGCAGCTCCACGCGGTTGGCGCGCTGCGGCACCTGGTTGGCCATGAACGCCAGCGACAGCCGCCGCCCGAACCCCGCGTCCAGATAGTCCTCGAAGCCGTTGCCGAGGATGCCCGTGTCGTAGAGGTAGCCCTTCCACATGTTGTCCATGTCCATCGCGTGCCAGGTGCGCGCCAGCGAGATCGGCAGGGCCCCGTCCGAGGTGTTGTTGTAGATCACGCCGCCCGCCCACAGCCCCCGCTCCCGGAACCACTCGGGGCGCGCGCAGTGGTCGGTGGCCCAGTCGGAGTCCAGCGTCCGGGACTTGTCGGCGCGGGTCGCCACGGCGCACTGGGCGCCGCCGAAGCAGTGCGTGAGGAAGTACGCGCCGAGCAGCCCGTTCCCGTTGATCCGCCGTTCGAAATCGGGGTCGGCCGCGCCCGACAGGAGCAGCAGCCGCACCGACTCGATCGCCGAGCACGCCACGACGACGACCTGCGCCGAGACCGTACGGGCCGTGCCGCCCGGATCGCGGTAGTGGACCGTGGTGACGCGCGCGCCGTCCGCCTCCAGATGTGTGACGCAGCAGTTCGCCCGCAGCTCGAACCCCTCGCCGTCGGCGCGCAGCGGGGCGAGCAGCGACACCCACGTATTGGACTTGAGGCCCAGCGGATCGCCGTACCGGTTCACGAACGCCGTCTTGATCGACTCCCGGTCCGCCGGCACCGTACGGCCGCTCGGCGCGTGATCCTCGGTGATCACCGCGAGCGGGGTGCGGTAGCGGCGCATGCCCAGCGCGTCCATCCCGGCCGCCGCGTACGAACTGATCGGGTTGGGCTCCAGCGGCGGCTGGTAGTGGTCCGCCGACGGGGTCTTGGCCTGGCCCTCCCAGGTGCCGTTGACGCCGATGAGCCGCTCGGCCCGCCCGTAGTACGGCTCCAGCTCCGCGTAGTCCACCGGCCAGTCGCGGGCCTCGCGCACCACGTCACCGCCCGGGTCCGCCCGCAGATCCGTGCGGCCCTCGTTGAACGAGCGCAGCCGCAGGTCCTCCGGCGTGAACCGGGGCGAGACCCCGCCGTACAGCTGCGTGCCGCCGCCCACCACCTGCGCCGTGTACCCCTCGATGGTGACCCGGTCCTGCCCGTCGCTGTCCCGGTAGACATGCGGCTCGTCGTTGAGATCGGGCTCCACATGGCTGGAGAAGTAGGACTCGCCCGTATTGGCCACGCCCCGCACCGTGATCCGCTTCTCCGAGCCGGTCGCGAACGACTCGTCGCGCTTGAAGTCGCTCAGTCCGTCCGGGCTCTGCGCCTGCGTGCGCAGCAGCGGCCCCTTCTCCAGCACGAGCACCTGGTGCCCCGCGCGCACGAGCGTATGGGTCAGTGGGGCGCCGCCCGCACCGCTCCCGATGACGACGACCTCGACGTGCTCCGTCTCCTGCCGCACGGCCCCTCCTGCACGATCGCTGCTCTCAGCCGCGGTAGTCGGTGCTGTGCCCCAGCGGCTCCTCCACGGCGCGCCGCCAGTCGAAGAGCGTGTCGCCGGCCGTGTCCCGGAACCGGCTCTCCAGATACATCCAGCCCGCGGCCCCCGAATTGCCGCCGTGCCGCGGATGCACGAAGGCGCCGGTCATCGCGTGCCGCCGCAGCAGCAACAGGAAATAGCGGGGGCTTTGATAACGGCCGTAATCCCAGCCGTCCACCCGTTCGGCCGCCATCTGCCCATAGAGATCCGCGTACATCTCCGGGGGAGCGACCGCCGGATCCAGACCGCCGAACCGCGACCGCAGCACATCGCCGATGATGTCCAGGCAGATGTGGTAATCAACCGCGTGCTGCTGCTCCTGCCGCGAAATGACCTTGTCGATGTAATTGACCGTGCCGACTTCTTCGTCGAGCTGATAGGAGAGGGGGAACTCCGAGCCCCGCGCGCCCCGGTCGATCGACTCGTACACCTCCCGCACGAACCGCCGGTTCTCCTCCAGCCGGAACGGCAGCAGATGCCGCACGAGCCGCCCCAGCAGGTCCCGCTCGACGCGGCTCAGCGTCAGCGGCACCGAGCACGCGTCCGTGAACAGCCGCGACCACGTGCGGCCGTTGTCCGCGACGCTCTGCTGCGGGTTGACCGGATCGAGGACGTACGCGCCGTCGACCGCGTACTTGTACTGGTGCACCTGCCCCTTGGCGATGCGCACCGTGGCGGCGAAGAACCCCGTCGGCCGCCGGGCGAAGAGCACCGGCCGCAGCGGCACCAGGACGTGCAGCGGGGCGAAGGTGCCCACCACCGACACCGACTCGGGGGGCGCGGCGCGGCCGTCGTACACGAAGGTCACATCGTTGAAGGCGAACGACGTGCGGGCGCCGATCCCGTCCCAGTGCGTGTCGACGACCGGGAAACGCCACGCCTCGCACACCGCCGCCCGCGGGTCCCGCGGCCCGTACTGGCCGAAATCATGGCGGGCGTCGGAACTGTCCCGCGCGAGATATTTCGTGCAGTGATTCAGAACGTATTGATCGTCCTTCTCGATGATCTCGACTTTCACCGCGGCCCCCCGGGCGATGTGCCGACCAGGCGTCGCCGACGCCGGAATGCCAATGAAAGTATTCCCGGTCCGGGGGCTTGTCCACGGCAGCGGTACGAGCCGGTGAACCGGATGGCGGGCGTCCGGAGGTTTGCGACCGCCGTGCGGGGTACTTGTGGTGTTCTCGACCGTATCGTCACCCTGGTCGTCGTCGGTTCGGTCGCCGTCACTCAGGTTGGAGCCGATCGTGAGCCGAGCCCGGATCGTCATCGTCGGAGCCGGGTTCGCCGGCTACCAGGCCGCCCGCGCCCTGTCCCGCTCCGCGCGCGGCGCGGCCGAGATCGTGCTGGTGAACCCCACCGACTACTTCCTGTACCTGCCCCTGCTGCCCGAGGTCGCCGCCGGGGTGCTGGAGCCGCGCCGCGCCACCGTCTCCCTGACCGGCACGCTCAAACACGTCCGCCTCGTCCTCGGCCAGGTCGACGAGGTGGACCTCACCGGGCGCCGGATCGGCTACACCGACCCCGAGGGCGGGCGCGGCGAACTCGGCTACGACCGGCTCGTCCTGAGCGTCGGCAGCGTCAGCAAACTGCTGCCGGTGCCCGGTGCCGCCGAGTACGCGCACAGCTTCCGCGGCCTGCCCGAGGCGCTCTATCTGCGCGACCACATGACCCGCCAGATCGAGCTGGCCGGCTCGGCCGCCGATCCGCGCGAACGCGCCGCCCGCACCACGTTCGTGGTCGTCGGCGCGGGCTACACCGGCACCGAGGTCGCCGCGCACGGCGCGATGCTCACCGAGGACCTCGCACGCCGCAGCGCCACGCTCCGCGAGGACCGCATCCGCCCCCGCTGGCTGCTCCTCGACCTCGCCCCGCGCGTCCTGCCCGAACTCGACGAGCACCTCTCGCGCACCGCCCACCGCGTGCTGCGCAGACGCGGCGTGGAGATCCGTACCGGCGCCTCGGTGAAGGAGGCGACGGCGGACGGCGTCCGGCTCGACGACGGCGACTTCGTCGAGACCCGCTCGCTGATCTGGTGCGTGGGCGTCAGGCCCGACCCGCTCGTCGCCGGCCTCGGACTGCCCACCGAACGCGGGCGGCTGTGCGTGGACGAGTACCTGACCGTCCCCGGCCACTCGGAGGTGTTCGCCTGCGGCGACGCCGCCGCCGTGCCGGACGCGACCCGGCCGGGCGAGTACACCCCCATGACCGCCCAGCACGCCCAGCGCCAGGGCCGCACCGCCGCCCGCAACGTGGCGGCCTCCCTCGGCCGCGGCGCCCGCCTCCCGTACCGCCATCACGACCTCGGCTTCACCGTCGACCTCGGCGGCGCCCAGGCCGCCGCCAATCCGCTGCACGTGCCGCTCTCCGGCCCCCTCGCGGGGGCCGTCACCCGCGGCTCTCACCTCCTGGCGATGCCCGGCAACCGCGTCCGCGTCGCCGCCGACTGGCTGCTCGACGCGGTCCTGCCCAGGCAGGGCGTCCAACTGGGTCTGGTGCGCTCCGGCTCCGTACCGCTGGACAGCGAGTCCCCGGAACTGCCGCGGGTGCCGGTGGACGGGGCGCGTTGAGGGAGCCCGCCCAAACGCTCGCCTCGCGGGCCCGAGTCCGCTGCGGCACCGTGGAATGAGCTCCACTGTCCTGCCCGACCGTGAGAGGGAGAGACCATGTCAGGCCACACCTACCGGGTGACGGAGATCGTCGGCACATCGAGGGAGGGCGTCGACGACGCCATCCGCAGCGGAATCCACCGGGCGGCGCAGACGCTGCGCGGACTCGACTGGTTCCAGGTCACGGAAGTCCGCGGGCACATCGTGGACGGGGACATCGAGCACTACCAGGTCGGCTTGAAGGTTGGTTTCCGCCTGGAGGACGGCGACTGAACGGGGCGACCGCGCCGCCCGGACGGCGCAGGCGCGCGGCCGTTCGGTGCGCGGGATGCGATCGCAAGGCGCCGTGCCCTGCCGGGCAGCGGCACAGATCCTCAGGCCAGATCGGGCCACGGCGCCGGCGGGCCGGCCGTGAAGAAGCGGAGGAGGCCCAGGAGACGGCTGGCCGGGGGCGCGGTCCAGTGGCGTTCGCCGGGTCTGGGTACGGGGTCCGGGAGGCGGCCGAGCGCCCAGGTGAGGTGGTGCCACAGGACGCGCGCCTCCCAGGCGCTCTGCTCCGCGGTGTCGTCGGCCTCCTGCCGGTAGCCCTCCAGCATCGCCGGTACGCCGCCGAGCGGGATCTTCGCGAACTCCGAGGCGGGGTCCGCCCACATGGCGTCGCCCCAGTCCACGACGGCGCTCAACGCCGCCGGGTGCGAGGTGACGAGGAGATTCTGCGGGGCGATGTCCCCGTGTACGAGCACGTGCGGCGGATCGGCGGGCAGCCGCGCCGACAGCCGGTCCAGCCAGTCCGTGAGCCAGCGCGCGGTCCCCGGATCGAGCCAGCCGCCGTCGAGGAGGCGGGCGATCAGCAGCCGGGGGTCTTCGGGGGCGTCGTCCACGGGGACGCCGGGCAGGCCGGCGGCGTGCGGCGGTTGCCGGTGGAGCTTGGCCAGCTCCCGTCCGACCTGGCGCAGGACGTCCCGCTCCGCGGATTCCGGCAGATCGAGTACGGACATGTCCCGGCCGACAGCGCGGCGGAGCACCATATGCGGCGCGTCGCCCCAGTACTCACAGGCGACGACCTCCGGGGTGAGCACGCCCGCGGCACGCGCGACGGGAATGACCTCCGCCTCTTTGCGCAGATCCACGACGGCCGCCCGCGTCCGCGGTATCCGCAGCACCAGCTCGTCCCCGAGCAGGAAGACGCGGTTGGCGCCGCCGGAGGGAAGGGGGCGCACCTGGTCGGCGCGTACGCCGTGTCGAGCGGCGACCGCCGCCGCCGCCGTGTCATCCGTAGCCGGTCCCATGACCGGACATCCTCACACGGCCCCGCGACGGGCCCGCAAGCGAATAAGCGGGCCGCCGTCTCAGGGCCCCGCATGCGGCTTCCGTCCGCCGCGCGGGGCGGCCTCCCGGCAGGCGACGGGTGATCCGGGGCGTCCCCGCCACGTCGCTGGGCTCGGGCCCGCGT
>NZ_JBHVHQ010000170.1:0-12407 GCF_042800135.1 Streptomyces sp. NPDC057654
CAGCGGGGGTGCCGGAGTCGCTTGGGCCGTCGGGGCGGTTGGGGCTGTCGGCGGCGGGCCTCCGGTGGGTCAGCCAGTCGGCGTCGTCCTGCGTCTCCGCCCGCAACTGCTGCAAATGGTCGGCGAGGGCCCCGATGGTCGGGGCGTAGGAGCGCTCGTTGTCGTTGAGGACGACGATCACGGGACGCTCGGGGGAGCCGCCGATGTTGTTCATGGCCTCCCATGCCATGCCGCCGGTCAGCGCCCCGTCACCGACGACCGCCACCACCGCCCGGCCCTCCTCGCCCCCCAGCCGGCGGGCCTTGGCCAGGCCGTCGGCGTAGGCCAGGGCCGTGGAGGCGTGGGAGTTCTCGATGACATCGTGCTCCGACTCGGCACGGCTCGGATAGCCCGACAGGCCCCCGGCCCGGCGCAGCCGCCCGAATTCCTCGACGCGGCCCGTGAGCATTTTGTGGACGTAGGCCTGGTGGCCCGTATCGAAGAGCAGCGTGTCGTGCGGGGAGTCGAAGACCCGGTGCAGCGCCAGCGTCAGCTCGACCGTTCCCAGGTTGGGCCCCAAGTGCCCGCCGGAGGCCGCGACCTTCTCTATCAGAAAGGCGCGGATCTCCCCGGCCAGATCCTCCAGCTCGTCGTCGGTGAGGCCGCGGAGGTCCGCGGGACAGGTGACGGCGGACAGCAGCGGATAGGCGGTGGGGCGGGGGACGAGTGTGGTCATCAGGTCCTCACAGTGGCAGGCGGGGCGAAGCGGACGTCTTCGATCGTGGTGGTGCGTTCCGCGACGGTCACCGGGCCCAGCGTGCGCAGGAACGTGATGACGCCCTCGACCAGCGGGGGCGGGGTGGACGCCCCGGCGGTCAGCCCGACGGTGTCCGCGTCCGCGATCCACTCGGGGCGGATCGCGCCGGCGTCCTCGATCAGATGGGCGGGCGTGCCGATCCGCCGGCAGACCTCCACCAGGCGGACGGAGTTGGAGGAGTTGGCCGACCCCACCACGAGGACCGTGTCCGCCTCCGCCGCGACGGCCTCGACGGCGAGCTGACGATTGGTGGTGGCGTAGCAGATGTCGTCCGCGCCGGGGCCGTGGGCGCGCGGAAAGCGGTCCTTGAGGGCGGCGATGACGTCGCGCGTCTCCTCGGCCGCCAGGGTGGTCTGGGTCAGATAGGCGATCCCGGCGTCCTCCGGCAGGTCCAGCTCGGCCACCTGCTCGACGGTCTCGACCAGGACCGACGACCGCGGGGCCTCGCCGAGGGTCCCCTCGACCTCCTCGTGTCCGGCGTGGCCGATCAGCACCACGGTCTCGTTCCGGGACGCGAACCGGCGTGCCTCGGAGTGCACCTTGGTCACGAGCGGGCACGTCGCGTCGACCACGCGCAGGCCCCTGTCGCGGGCCTCGGCGCGTACGGCGGGGGACACCCCGTGCGCGGAGAACACCACCAGCGCCCCGTCGGGCACCGCGTCGAGCCGGTCGACGAAGACCGCGCCGCGCTGCTCCAAGTCCCTTACGACATGGCCGTTGTGGACGATCTGCTTGCGCACGTACACCGGCTGTCCGGTGCTCTCGCGCTGGTCGAGCAGGGTCTCGACGACCTCGATCGCCCGCTCCACCCCGGCGCAGAAGGAGCGGGGGGAGGCCAGTACGACCGTGCGCGCGCGGCCGGCCCCCGCCCACTTCTGGGCATCGGCCTCCTCGTCGGCGCCGGGTCCGGTGCTGTGCTGGTCGTGCGGCATACGAGTCCACTCCTCGGTTGTCGTCCCGTTCCTTCGGTCGTCCCGGCCTCGCGGCCGCGACGGGCTTCCCGGCCGTGCCGGGCCTTGAGATGTTCCGGGCCTTCAGGCGTTCCGGGCCTTCAGGCGTTCCGGCGGGTGAGCACGTGGGCCAGCGCCGTCAGGTCCCGGCGGCTGTCGGCCGCGGGCTCCGCCTCGGCCAGCGCGGCGAAGGCCGCCTCCAGCTCCCGCTCGACCGCCAGGCGGGCCGCCCGTACGCCGCCGGCGTCGGTGACCAGCAGTGCGGCCCACCGCAGATCGGCCTCGGACAGCGGGTCGCCGCTCGCGTACAGCCCGGCCAGCGTCCGGCCCTGCGCAGCGCCGGAGGCGAGAGCGGCGAGCACGGGGTAGGTCTTCTTGCGGGCGGCGATGTCGCTGCCCACCGGCTTGCCCGTCGTCCGCGGATCGCCGAAGACCCCGAGCAGGTCGTCCACGATCTGGAAGGCCAGCCCCAGATGGCGGCCGAACTCCACGAGCGGGAGCGCCCGTTCGGCGTCCGCGCCGCCGGCCAGCGCGCCCAGGCCGCACGCGGCCCCCATCAGCGACCCGGTCTTGGCCGTGGCCATCGCGGCGTACTCGGCCGTGGTGACCTCCGAGCGCCGCTCGAAGACCACGTCCAGCGCCTCGCCCTCGACCAGCTCCTCCACCGCGCCGCTGAGCATCGCGATCGAGGAGACGGTCTCGGGGCCGGGGACGGCCGCGAGGACGCGGTGGGCCAGGGCCAGCAGGGCGTCCCCGGTGAGGACCGCCGCCGGAACGCCGAACAGCTTCCACACGGTGGGCCGGTGGCGGCGCAGCGCGTCCTGGTCGATGACGTCGTCGTGGAGGAGCGAGAAGTTGTGTACGAGCTCGACGGCGACGGCCGCGCGCACCGCGTCCCGCGCGCCGCCGCCCACGGCCTCGGCGCAGGTCAGGACGAGCGCCGGGCGCACCGCCTTTCCCCAGTACCCTCGCAGCGGCCGCCCGGCCTCATCCTGGAGCCCCAGGTGGTATCCCGCCCACCCGGCCACGGCCGGCGGCAGCCGCTCGGTCCAGCTCCGCAGCGCCGGGCCGGTCAGCTCGCGGGCCCACTCCAGTACGGCCACGCCGGGATCGGTGCTGCCGGCTGACGCGGTGGACGCGGTCATGGCCATCTCGGGTCCTTCCGTAGTGGGGCGGCGCCTTTCGGGCTCACATCCAGCAGGCCACGGCCGCCCGGACCGGACAAGCGACCTGGTGCGGTGGGTGCGTGCACGCGTTGAACGGGCGGGGGCTGATGTGGTTCCCGGCGGTTCCCGGGGCGCCGATGGGCCGGTGGTGCGCGGCACTCCCGGCATGTGGACGAATGAGGAACGTTTCTTCGGGTGGGCGGTGCCACTGTGTCGGCGTTGCCCTGGCGCGGGCGGCGCGGAGCACGTATTCAAAGGGGATGGACGATCCCTTCCGGTTCAGCGCACCGCTGCGCATCTGCGATCAACTGCTCTCCCGCTCGGTCGAGTTGATGAGCGAGGGCGACCTCAGAGCCATCACGGTCGAGGGCCCTCCGTCCCGGCCGGACGCGGAGCGGGAGGCGAAGCTGCCAGGGGCGCTTCCGGGAGTGCTTCCGGGCGCGGGGGAGCGTACGGGCACAGGGTGAGGTGACATCGGGCGCGCGTTCCGTCGTGCGGTACGTCGCCGGGGCCGGGTCCTGGCGTGGGGGAAGGGGGCGGCTCCGGCCGTCCTTACGGCTTGGGGAGGGGCCGCTTGAGAGCGAGCGCGCGCTTGCGGACGGCGATGGCCAGGGGCTGGCGGGGGAAGCGGCTCAGTCCTTCGTGGAGGTGGACGAGGGCCCGGTCAGCCTGCTGCGAATGCAGGTGGGGGTACTGGTCCAGGAACGCGTTCCAGTGAACGCAGGACGCCTCCAAGTGCCCCATGGACAGCAGGGTTTCGGCGAGCCGTGCCTGGGTGAGAATGTGCGCCCGGCGCTGGGTGGGGGCGCGGTGCCGCGCGGAGGCCGACAGGGCGGAGAGCGCCTGGGAAGGGTCGTCCAGCGCGCGCAGGACCTGCGCCCGCTGATAGTCCAGACCGGCCAGCGGATAGGCCGTGAAGGGGCCGGGCGGGCTGGACGCCTGCTCGTGGTGGCGTTCGGCCGCGGTCAGATCGGCGAGAGCGCGGCGCGGCTGGCGCTGCCTGGCGTAGACATGGGCGCGCTGGGAGAGGAGGAACGCCTGGGTGGCCGACCCGGCGTCGGCTCCGGCGGCGTCCACCGCGGTGTCGGCGAGGCTCAGGGCGTGGTCCGGGTGGCCCAGGTTCAGCGCCTGTGTGCTCATGGCGCGCAGCGTGACCGCGTACAGGCGCCGGTTCCCGGCCTCCTGGGCCAGGTGCAGAGCGGTGTGGAAGTACTGCTGCGCCAGGCTGTGGTGGCCGGAGTCGTCGGTCATGCCGGCGAGCAGATGGGTGAGCTGGACCGTGCCGGTCAGCAGGTCGCGGTGCAGGGAATGCGGCGCGGGAGCGGTGAGCAGCCGGCCGGCGCCCTCGGCGAGGTACGCGGTCAGCGCGGACCTGATGTGGGCGCCGCCATGGCGTTCTGCGAGGGAGGCGAAGGTCTCGGTCATCGACTGCAACGCGAGGGCGTCGGCGGAGGTCGCCTGGCCCTCCGGCCCCGGCGGCAGGGCCGGGGGCTGCGGCCGCGGCGTCCAGGCGGGCGGCGTGAGGGCGGTCAGGGTGTAGGCGGTGGTACGGGCCAGCACGGCCCGGTGGGCCGGGTCGGCGTCCGTACGGCACAGGGCCGTCAGACGGCGGAGGGCATCACCCCCGGATGCGGGGGCGTGCGGGAACTGCCGGGACGCCTGCGCCGCCTGGATCAGCCCGGTGTCCTCGGCGGTGATCACCCGCCGGACGCGGCGGGTGAAGGCGGAGGCGACGAGCTCGGGAACGGGCGGCCGGGGCCGGGAACCGCTGAGCCAGTGGGCCACCGACGTACGGTCGTAACGCAAGGTCAGGCCCTGTGCCGCGCCGAGGGCGTTGACGGCGCGGGCCAGCCCGCCCGAGGTCCAGTCGGCCTCCACCAGTAAGGCGGATAAGAGGGTGTTGGGGGCGTGGCGAGCCATGTGCAGTCTCCGTCCTTCCCCGCACGAGGGGCCACGCGCGCGTACGGGCGCGTTCGGCGCCCGTACGGTCCGATCATGAGCGGTCCGTTCCGGGGGGGGGTGTGGCTGGTGAAAGGGTCTCTTGATTCCCTGCCCCCGATCGGCGGTCCAATCCACTGTCTTGACGCTGCCGCCGCCATTCGCCAGGGTGCGCCATGCCTGCCGCCCCGCAGGTCGGGCCGCACGGGCGCCGCGGTGGTGCGCGGCGCTGTGGTCCCCGCGTACTGTCGTGTGAACAGGCCATATATGAGTGGGGAGTTGCTGTGGAAGCGAACCGCTTCGAGGGCAAGGTCGTCATCGTCACCGGCGGCGGGTCCGGCATCGGCGCCGCCGCCGTGCACGGCTTCGCGAGCGAGGGCGCGACGGTGATCGCCGTCGGACGGACCGAGGAGAAGCTGAAGGCGACCGCCGCCGAAGCACCCTCCGGCGCCAAGATCGCCACGCGCGTCGTGGACGTCGCCGACGAGGCCGCGGTCACCGCGCTGGTCTCGGACACGGCCGAGGAGTACGGCCGCCTGGACGTACTGGTCAACAACGCCGCCACCGCCACCGCCGGAACCGCGGAGCAGACCGACACCGCCACGTGGCGCAGGATCATGGCCGTCGACATCGACGGCGTCTTCTTCGCCTCCAGGACCGCGCTGCCCCATCTGCGGCGCGTCGGCGGCAACATCGTCAACGTCGGCTCGGTGTCCGGGCTGGGCGCGGACTGGGCCCTGGTCGCCTACAACGCCGCCAAGGGCGCGCTGGTCAACCTGACCAACGCCATGGCGCTCGACCACGGCCACGAGGGCGTACGCGTCAACGCCGTGCATCCGGGGCTCACCCGCACCCCGATGGCCACGCCGCTCACCGGCAACGAGGAGCTGCTCGCCGAGTACCGCAAGCGGTCGCCCATGCGGCGCCCCGCCGAAGCCGACGAGGTCGCCGACGTCATCCTCTTCCTGGCCAGCTCCGCCGCCCGGTTCGTCAACGGCGTCCATATTCCGGTCGACGGCGGGATGACCGCTTCGAACGGTCAGCCGCGGTTGTCCTGACGCGTTGCTGGGGGCTGAGGGCTGAGGGCTGAGGGCGGATGGCGGCAATTGGTCTGGGCCAAAGGGCGTGGGGGTCGTCATGCTGTTGACGATTACATGACACGCTGCCGAGCGTGGCATCCCGCCCCAAGCGTCGAAAGGTGCCCGCCATGCCCCCACACCCCTCCTCCGCTCTCGGCCGCCGTTCGTTCATCGGACTGCTGGGCGCCGCCGCACTCGGCGCCCACGCGCCCGTAGCACGCGCTCTGCGAGCGCCCTCCGGCCGGGAGTGCGACGCCGCCGCCGTCGGGCAGGCGTTCCTGGGCACGTACGGCAACGGGATCATCTCCTGCGCGTACGACGCCGCGACCGGCGCGCTGACCCGGCGGAGCGGCTTCACGGCGGTGACCAACCCCTCCTTCCTCGCGGCGGGACCCGGCGGCAAGGTGCTCTACTCGCTGGACAACGGCGGACGGCAGGGCGCGGTACGGGCCTTCACGATCGGTACGGGCGGCGCGCTGACCGCCTTGGGTCAGGCGCGCTCCACCGGCGGCGCCAACGTCACGCACCTCTCCGTCCACCCCGGCGGCCGCTACCTGCTCAGCGCGAACTACGGCGCCGGCAGCGTCGCCGCCCACGCCGTCAACGGCGACGGGAGCGTGGGCGCGCGCACCGGCCTGGTCCAGCACACCGGCTCCGGACCGGACCCCAGCCGCCAGGAAGGCCCGCACGCGCACCAGATCATCACCGACCCCAAAGGCGCGTACGTCTTCGCCGTCGACCTGGGCACCGACAAGGTGTACACGTACCGGCTCGACGCCGACGGCGCGCTGCGCGCGGTCTCCGAGGTCCGCTCGGTGCCGGGCGCCGGCCCCCGGCACATGGCCTTCCACCCGACGGCCCCGTACGCCTACGTGGCCAACGAGCTGAACAGCACCGTCACCGTCTACTCCTACAACCCGGCGACCGGCGCCCTGACGCGCGGCGACAGCCGTCCCACGGTGCCCGCCGGCTCCGCGCGGGCCGTCCGCAACTATCCGTCGGAGGTGGCGGTCTCGGCCGACGGCCGCTTCCTCTACCTCTCCAACCGCGGCCACGAGAGCGTCGCCCGCTTCGCCGTCACCGACTCCGGAGCCGCCCTGCGCCTGCTCGACACCGTCCCCAGCGGCGGCTCCTGGCCCCGCCACCTCAGCCTCTCCCCGACGGGCACCCTCCTCTTCACCGCCAACCAATACGGCAACACCGTCGGCACCTACACCGTGAACCGCGAAACCGGCGCCCTGACCCCCTCCGGCCCGCCCTTCGCCACGTCGTCCCTGGGCTGCGTCCTGCCCATCTGACGACGTGGCGGCTGCTTCGTTCGCTTGAGCGCGGCGGTATCCGCAGGGGGCGCGGTGGTCGTGGATACCGCCGAAGGTCAACCGCCGCCCGCAGGAACGTCAGCCGGGGAGAAACTCCTGGGCGTGGTCGCGTGCCCATTGGGCGAATGTGCGCGCCGGAACCCCGGTGACCGCCTCGGCTGTCGGCATCGAACCGGCCGCCGTGGAGTCGGCCGCCGCGGGGTCGATCTCCATCGAATCGGCAGTCGTCGGACCGAATTCATCGAGCGCCTGCGAGTCCGTCTCGTTGCCTGAGTAGTCCTCGAAGCCGAGCAGGAAGTCCGCGTTGGCTGCCGCGAATCCGCCTTGCGCGCGGTAGATCTCCCGCGCCTCGTCCCGGCTCATGACGTCGAAGCGGATCTCCTGTCCGATCGCCTCCGCGATCAGCTCCACCTGCCTTCGGTGGGACAGCATGTCCGGGCCGTTGAGGGTATAGGCGCGTCCGTCGTGCCCGCCTTCGAGCAGAGCCAGGGTCGCGACATCGGCGATGTCCCGCTCATGCACCGGGTACCAGGCCAGATCGGGGTTGGGGTCGCGCACCACGCTCTCGGCGCGGATGGACGGACCCCACAGCGCCAGCTTGTTCATCGCGAATTCGCCGGGGCGCACATGAGTCCACTCCAGGCCCGACGCCTCCACCGCCCGCTCGACCGGCAAGTGGAAGTCGTGGTCGAAGCCCATGGTGACAGCCCCGGAGGACAGCACCACGATCCGGCGCACGCCGGCCTGCCGTGCCGAGGCGACCACGTCCCGAGCCGTTTCGGCGACCGGGAAGAGAAACATCCGGTCGATGCCTTTCAACGCGTCTGCGAGCGAGTCCGGCCGTGTGAGGTCTCCCGCGACCACGCGCACGCCGCGCGGGAACTCCGCTGTGCGCGGGCTGCGAGTCAGAGCCCGTACTTCTGCTCCGGCCTCGGCGAGTTGCCGGACCACGTTCCGGCCGACATTGCCGGTGGCTCCCGTCACCAGGATCTCCATGGTGCTCCTCACTGATCGTCGCTGTTCATGGCAGCGCTCGACCACGACTCGGCCTTGAGTGGGGGAGCGCCGCGGCGAGAATGGCAAAGCTAGGGGAGGCGGCTCTAGTCTCCGGCCGAAGGGTTGTGAAACCACGGCCCGACGGCCTGCGGCGGCTCCCGCCGCTCAGCGCGTGCCCTACGCCTCCGGGGCCCGTCCCCAGACCGTCAGCAGCATGTCGACCGAGGTGTGCAGAGTCGCTGCCGGCACCCCGTCGCGCAGTTGCGTGGAGAGCCCCAGCAGGAAGGTGTGGATCAGGGCGGTGGCGCTGTCGGCGTCGGTACGGGCGTCGAGTTCGCCCGCGGCGACTCCTCGCTCCACGCAGGCTTTGATGCCCTTCCGGTTGGCTTCGCGGCGTGACGCGACGGCCGCGCGTACCCCGGCCTGGTCCTCGCCCGGTGCGCGCGTCGTGCCGGAGAGGGCGATGAGGCAGCCGACGGGGTGGCCGGAGTCGGCCTGCATGTCGATCGAGCCGTGCAGCAGGCGGGCGATGGCCTCCCGCGGGCTGATGCTCTCGTCCGCGAGGACGTCGGCGACCCCGCCCGGACCCTTCTCGTAATGCTCCACGACCTGTTCGAACAGCCCTTCCTTCGAGCCGAAGGTGCCGTACAGGCTCGCGGAGGACAGACCGGTGGCCGCGCGCAACTGTGCCAGTGACGTGGCTTCGTATCCCTGCTCCCAGAAGAGCCGCATCGCGGCCTCCAGCACGGTCCCCATGTCGAAGGCACGGGGGCGGCCTACGGACGGCACATGTTCCTCCTGTGTCGCGGCACGAGCACCCCGGCGGGCGTGTGCGTGTGGCGTGCTTCCTTACGTCTCCATATTGGACCATCTGCTCCACAAGGGCGCCGCCGACCCGGCGAGGCTTACCGGGGCGTGACACCCATCACCTTCGGAATGATCGATCTGAAATGGCTTGACCTGCGCAATCGAGCGCGGCAAGACTTCTGGCATGAACGATCCACAATCTGAGCCGGACACCGTCGGCGTCCGGCCGCCACTGAGCCGCGCGACAGTCCTGCTGCTCGCGGTGGTCTGTGGTGCGGCGGTCGCGAACATCTACTACGCCCAGCCGCTGCTGCCGGTCATCTCCCGGGCCCTGGGCGTCTCCGAAGGCGCCGGCGGCCTCGTCGTCACCGCCTCCCAGATCGGCTACGCGCTCTCGCTCGCCCTGCTCGTACCGCTGGGCGACGTCCTCGAACGGCGCCGGCTGGTGACCGTGCTCCTCGGCCTCAGCGCCGTCGCCCTCCTCGGCGCGGCCGCCTCCCCCTCCCTGAACGCGCTGTACGCCGCCGTCGCGATCGTCGGAGTCACCTCCGCCGTGGCGCAGATCGTGGTGCCGATGGCGGCCTCCCTCGCCGCCGACCACGAACGCGGCTCGGTGGTCGGAACAGTCATGAGCGGCCTGCTCGTCGGCATCATGCTCGCCCGCACCGTCGCGGGCGCACTCGCCCAATTCGGCGACTGGCGGCTGGTGTTCGTCTTCGCGGCCGTCGTGATGGTGGTGCTGGCGAGCACCCTGCGCGTCGCGCTGCGCCCGGTGCCGCCGACCCAGCACACCCCTTACCCCCAGCTGCTGCGCTCCGTGCTGACGCTCGTACGCACCGAGTCCCTGCTCCGTCGGCGCATGGGCCTGGCCGCCGTCGGCATGGGCTGCTTCACCATCCTGTGGACCGCATCGTCGTTCCTGCTCGCCGGCCCGGCGTACGGGTACGGGCCCGCCGTCATCGGCCTGTTCGGGCTGGCCGGGGTCGTGGGAGCCGTCGCCGCGGTGGCGGCCGGCCGGTTCGCGGACCGCGGCCACGCCCGCCGGGCGGCCACCGGGGGACTGGTCCTGCTGACGGGAAGCTGGGGCGTCCTGGCCTTCGCCGGAACGGGCGGCCCCGGCGGCCTGATCGCACTGATCGTCGGCATCATGGCGCTCAACCTCGCCCAGCAGGCCCTGCTCATCAGCCACCAGAGCGTGCTCTACCGGCGCGTCCCGCACGCCCGCAGCAGGGTGACGACGGCCCTCATGGTCTCCTCCTTCGCCGGAAGCACCGTCGCCTCCGCCCTGGCGTCGGCGCTGTACCCGGCCGTCGGCTGGGCGGGAGTGTGTGCGCTCGGCGCCGTGACCGCGCTGATCGGCGTCGGGATCTGGACCCTCGAACTTCTCCGCCCGAGCCCTTCCGAGCCGGTGGCCGACCCGGCGGCGGAGGCAGAGGCCGGAGCGCCCCCGGAAGCCTGCGCGGCAGCCCGCCGCAGCGCACACCGCCCCGGCGAGGGGTACCAGTGCGAGGACAGCCCCCGAAGCGACAGCACGCTCAGGAGGCTCAGCAGTGAGAACAAGCGCCGCCCCGGAAGCAGCCGCCGGAAGGAAAACGCCTATGACCACGCCCATGCCAACGCCCATGCCTAAGATCCGCCGAGTGGCGATCCTGGACGACTACCAGCAGGTCGCCCACCAGTACGCCGACTGGAGCACCCTGCCCGGCAGCCCCGAACTCACCGTATTCACCCACCCCTTGGGCGGGCCGGCCGAAGTGATCGCCGCCCTGGAGCCGTACGACGTCGTCGTGGCCATGCGCGAGCGCACCGCTTTCCCCGCCGAAGTGCTCGGGAAACTGCCGAATCTCCGCCTGCTCGTGACCACCGGCCCCGTCAACGCCTCCATCGACCTGGCCGAAGCCCGACGGCGGGGAATCACGGTCTCCGGCACCCGCCCCGCCGGACTCACTCCGACCGCCGAACTGACATGGGGCCTGATCCACGCCCTGGCCCGCTCCCTCCCCGCCGAGGACGGCAACCTGCGCGACGGCGCGTGGCAGCGCACCGTGGGGCGCGACCTGTACGGAGCCCGCCTGGGCGTCATCGGCCTCGGCGGCGTGGGCAGCCGCGTGGCCAAGGTCGGCCTCGCCTTCGGCATGGACGTCGTCGCCTGGAGCGCCCATCTCGACCCGGAGCACGCGACATCGCTGGGCGTCACCCCGGTGAGCAAGCGTGAACTGCTGGAGACCTCGGACGTGGTGACCCTCCACGTCAGACTCTCCGCGCGCACCGCCGGTCTCATCGGCCGCGACGAGCTGGCCCGGATGCGGCCGGACGCACTGCTGATCAACACCTCCCGTGCGCCCGTCGTCGACGAGGAGGCGCTGCTGGCCGCCCTGACCGCCGGGACGCTGGGCGGAGCCGCCCTCGACGTCCACTCCGCCGAGCCGCTGCCCGCCGACTCGCCGTGGCGCGGCGCACCGCGCACGGTGCTCACCCCGCATCTGGGCTACGTCACCGCCGACACGTACGACGCCTTCTACCGCGACGCGCTCGACGACATCCGCGCGTACGCGGCCGGGGAACCGATCCGCGAACTGACGCCGTGAGCGGACCGGCCCCCGCAGACCACCCCCGCAGACCGTCCGAGAAAGGCACCACTGCCACCATGGACACCACCCGCCAGAACCACCGCGCCGACGACTCCGGTTCCCGGATGCCCCGCCTGTGGACCCGCACCATCGGCGAACTCACCCTGACCTACGTCCCCGACGCGGGCGTCGCGATGATCCCCACGCGCGTCTACCCCGCCTCCGCCGAGGAGGACTGGCACCCGTACCGCCACCACATGACGGACGCGGGCCACCTGGCCATGGGGTGCGGGGCGCTCCTCGTCGAACGCGGCGGTACCCGCCTGCTCCTCGACGCCGGGCACGGACGTATCTCGGGCGAGGACCTGGTGCACTTCCAGCACGCCTTCGAGCACGTACAGGACCTGCCCGCATCCCTGGCGAGCCTCGGCGTCGACCCGGCCGAGCTGGAACTGGTCGCCTTCACCCACCTGCACGACGACCACCTCGGCTGGGCCCGCTCCGACGCGGACGAAGGCCCGCACAGCCTCTTCCCCAACGCGCGATGGATCGTCGGCGAAGGCGAACTCGAACTCGCACTCCAAGGCGCCGACTCTGCCGCCTCGGACGAACGCCTCGCGGGCGGGAAGGCGCGGACCACGGCCGTCGCCGACGGGACCGAGATAGCCGAGGGCGTCCGCGCCTGGGCGCTGCCCGGCCACACCCCCGAGGGCCAAGGGGGGGCGCAAGGGCGGCGGCTAGGAAGGCGTGCTGGCGGGGTGGGCCGTGGGGTGGGCGGCAGGTCAT
>NZ_JBHVHQ010000171.1:0-12398 GCF_042800135.1 Streptomyces sp. NPDC057654
GCACGGGGCTCGCGCTGCTGGAGCAGACGGTCGCGTATGTGAAGCAGCGGACGCAGTTCGGTGCGGCGATCGGCTCGTTCCAGGCGGTCAAGCACCGGCTGGCGGACACGCTCATGGGGCTGGAGTTCGCCCGGCCGCTGGTGTTCGGGGCGGCGGTGGCGCTGGCGTCGGGGGCGGCGGGCGCCGGGGCCGAGATCGCGGCGGCGAAGGTCGCCGCGGGCGAGGCGGCGTACGCGGCGGCCCGTACCGCGTTGCAGCTGCACGGGGCGATCGGCTACACCGCCGAGCTGGATCTGTCGCTGTGGATCGGGAAGGCGCGGGCGCTGCGGTCGGCCTGGGGGACGCCTACGGAGTGCCGGGCGCGGGCGCTCGATATATTTCACTAGTAAAACACCTGCTAAAGTTTCATGTATGGCGAAGCACGCGAAGCATCGGAGAACCCACAAGGAGCCCTCACCATCCGCCCCGGCACGCGGCGTCCGCGCACGCCCGCTGCCCGTCCGCAGCGCGGTACGGCTGAACCGCGCCGCGGACATCTGGCATAAATCCGCCTTCAGCGCGGGCATCGCGATGGCGATCCCCAACCTGACGCTGCTCGCCACCGGCCATCTCCAGTACGCCCTGTACACCTCCGCCGGGGCGCTCTGCGCGCTCTACGGCCACGCACAGCCGTACGCGGCCCGCGCCCGTACCCTCGCCTGGGTCGTACTCGGCATGGTCGCGAGCGTGGCCGTCGCCCTGGTCAGCTCGTCCCTGATCGCCTCGGCGCCGCTGCTCGTACTGATCGCCTCGCTGCTCGCCGCCGTGCACAAGACGGTCTGCGACGCCACGCTGATCGGGCCGCCCGGCAACATCATCGTGACGTTCGTGACGGCCAGCGCCTTCTTCGTGCCGCAGCACATCGGCGACGTCCCCTTCCACCTGGGCATCGTGCTCGCCTGCGGGGCCCTGTCGTGGCTGGTGTGCATGACCCCCGCGCTGGTCCGGCCGCGCGGCCCGGAGCGCATCCTGACCGCCCGCGCGCTGGAGGCCGCGGCCCGCGCGCTGCGGGCCGAACCGGGCGCGGGGCGCGCCCCCCGGCACGCCACCGCCACGGCCGTCAACGCGGCCTGGCACGCGCTCTTCCTCGTCCGGGACCGCGACGTGAAACTGGAGCGACTGCTGATCCGGGCCGAGTCCACGCTCGCCGTCGCGCCCGGCGCCGACGAGGCGGGCCGGTTCGAGATCTGGGCGCGTGACCTGCGCAAGGGCCGGCCGCTGCCGCTGGTCGCGCTGACGCCCGCGCAACACGCGGAGCTGCTCGGCGTCGGCGCGGACGGCGAGCGGCACGCGCCCCGCCGCCCCTCCCCCGACCGGCCGCGCGGCTTCGGCGCCGTGCTACGGCGGCTCCGGCCGGGCTCCCCGCTGCTGCCGATCGGCGCGCGGGTCGCGGCGGGGTGCGCCGTGGCGGGCTGGACGTCGATGGCGGTGGGCGTCGGCCACCCGTACTGGGCGGTGGTCACCGCCGCCTCGGTCTTCCAGGCCAACACCACCCTCACCTGGAACCGGGCGCTCCAGCGGACGCTCGGCAACTTCCTCGGGCTGCTCCTGTTCACCGCGCTGCTGCCCCTCATCCGCACCGGGCACCTCACGATGGTGCTCCTGGCGCTCGTCTTCCAGGTCTGCGCGGAGGCGTTCATCTCCCGCAACTACTGGCTCGGCACCGTCTGTGTGACGCCGATGGCGCTGCTGCTGACCGAATTCGCGGGCAACCTCCCGGCCTCACGGCTCGTCGCCGACCGCTGGATCGACACGGTCGTCGGCGCCGTGGTCGGGCTGCTGGCCTGCGTGCTGGTCACCAACCGGCGTGCCACGGACCGGATCGAGGCGGCGCTGCGCCGGGTGTCCGAGGCACGGGAGTCGGCCGTGCGGCTGCTGGCCGTCTCGCACGACCAGCACGAGGCGGGCTGGGCCCTCGACCGCCTCGCGGCCGCGCTGATCGAGCTGCGCGAGGCCGTGGACGTGGCCTCCGGCGAGTGGTGGCAGCGCGCCCTGCCCGAGGAGCGGGTGGCCCTCGCGGAGCAGGAGGGGCACCGCACCCTGGCCTCGCTCGTCCGCCGGCTGTCCGCCCCGGTGATGGCCGCTTAGCGCCCAGCAGTTGCCGACGGCACCGGCAGGCCCCGGCGTGCCGTCCGACGCACTGTGCGCCGGGCGTCCCGTGCGCCGCTCGGTGGCGACTTCCCCGTCCGGCAAGCGGCAGAATTGGACGGACTGTGAGCGGAGAGGATCGACATCGTGGCCGAAGACGCCAAGGACACCGCGGGCGCCGACAGCGCCGGAGCCGCCGCCTGCGCCGATGACACCGTCGCGCGGGTGGTGCGCGAGTGGCAGCGGGTCCACCCCGGCATCGACACGTCCCCGATGGCCGTGATCGGCCGGGTCAACCGCTGTTCGGCGCTGCTGCAACAGGCCACCGACGCACCGCTGGTGCGGGAGGGGCTCACGCGCCCGGAGTTCGACATCCTCGGCACCCTGCGCCGTACGGGCCGCGAGCTGACGCCGGGACAGCTGGCGCGCGAGACCTTCGCCTCGGGCGCCGCGGTGACCAAGCGGCTGCGCGTGCTGGAGCAGCGCGGCCTCGTCGCCCGCCGCCCCGACGTACGGGACCGCCGCGTCGCCCATCTCTCGCTCACCGAGGAGGGCCGCGCACTCATCGACCGGATCCTGCCGGACCAGCTCGGCTACGAATCGGCCCTGCTCGCGGGGGTCGCCCCGGAGCGGCAGGCCGCCCTCGCGGAGACCCTCGGCGAGCTGCTCGTGCTGCTGGAGGGACGCCTCGGCGGCCTTCAGCCCTGAACGGTCCGCAGCGCGCGTGGGCGGGGGCCGGGGCCGTCGGATTCCGGTCACGGTCGCGGCTTCCCGCCCATATCCGAAGCGCCGCGAGTAGCACGCCCTATCAATGTGTCAACGGTGCACGCATTCACTATCGAGTGAACATCTTAAGAGGGTTCCTCCTACCGCTCCGGTCACTTTCCGGTCATTGATCGGCTGCTTCCGCCAGGTGTTCCCAAGGTCATTATCAGCTTCGCTCCGGCACTGTCATGCGCCTTCCGTAAATCCTCTACTCCGCAGACTCGGCAGGGCGACTTGGCGCTAACATCGATTGCATGGATCTCACGTCAGAGGGTGACACGTTGTGTCTCAACAGGGACGCCCCTTGGGACTCGTTCGACTCCCAGTCATACACGCAGCACAACTACAGTGTGCTGCGCAGCGACGACGAAGAGATCATCAAAGTCGTAAGAGACTACTTCTCCGATCACTTCCGAACGAAGTCGGAACGGCCGGTTTCGGGCATTGATGTGGGTGCGGGGGCCAATCTCTATCCCGCGCTCTCGCTCCTGCCGTGGTGCGAGCAGATCACCCTGTACGAGCGGTCGGCGCGGAACGCCGCCTGGCTGCGGAACCAGATCCCTCGGTACGACGACAGCTGGGACCCCTTCTGGGAAGTACTGCGCAAAGAGGAAAAATATCAGGACATCACCGACCCGCGGGAACGGTTCCGGCGCTCCGTGACCGTCGAGGAAGGCGACCTGTTCCAACTGCCGGACCGGCTGCGGAAGCAGGAGGTCGGGACGATGTTCTTCGTCGCGGAATCGCTGTCGAACTCCCACCGGGAGTTCGAGGGGGCGGTGGCCGCGTTCCTCGGATCGCTGGCGCACGGCGCGCCGTTCGCCGCCGCGTTCATGGAGAACTCGGGCGGCTACTGGGTGGGCGACGACCTCTTCCCCGCCTGCGAGGTCGACAGCACGAAGGTCGGAGCCGGCCTGGAGCCGCACGCCGCGGTCGACGTGCTGGAGCGGTTCGGGCTGCCCGAGGGCCCGGTGCGCGAGGGGTACACCGGCATGATCCTGGCCTGCGGGCGGCGCGGCCCGTCCTGACCGATCCGCACACGGACGCTCTCATCCAAGGGGTACGGGGATGCGCATCCAGCCACGACAGCACCTGCTGGAGATCTGGCAGGCCATCGCCAGGCATTCGTTTCCGAACGGCGGCTGGCAATGGGGCGAGCGGGGCGGCGCGAGCAGCGTCGCCGACGCGGAGCATCTGCTGTGCCTGCTCTATCCGGCGACCGAGATTCCGGCCTTCCGGCTGGACGCGCCGAATGAGACCACGGACGACGCCCTGCGCGCGCTGCGGAAAGCGGGCACGCGTGAGGACATTCCCTGCCAACTGATCACCGCACTCGCCCAGTTCATGGAGGCGCACACCACCGGGGATTCGGTTCCCAGTTTCGCCGGCGGATATTATTTCGACTCGCAGGACCCGAATGAGGAATTGACGTCGGAACAGCGCGCGCTCGGCGTGGTGGATTCCTACTCCATGTCGATCACCCTGGCACTGGCGACGCTCGGATTCCTCAAGGTCTACGCACGGGAACCGCGGCGCAAAGACGTCGAGGAAATGGCGCTCGAATTGGAGGCGGCCACCCGGAAGCGGCTCACCGCGGCCATGGTGAGCCTGCTGCGATGTTTCACCGTCAATCTCTTCGACGCCGAATCCGAACAGGGCGTCGCGCTGTGCGACCGGGTGAATCAGGAGCACCTTTCCCGGCGCTCCGTGGTGCAGCAGCTTCAGCGCGAGCTGAAACCGATCCGGGCCGCCATCCGCGAATACGTCGAACTCGGCATCAACGTGGTGGGCGATCTCGGCAACGAGAATCTGCTGTTCGAGTGCGGCTGGTCCTGGGGCGTGGTACAGGACGCCCCGCCGATCGACACCAACGCGCCCATCGGCGCGCAGCCCAAGGGCGTCGCGCGGCCGATGCCCTATCTGTACTTCACGGTGGTCGCGCTCGACGGCATCCAGGACCTGTTCTCCGACCGGACGCTGACGCTGGGGCTGCTCACCACGGAGCAGCAGCGGCTGGCGGAGGCGCTCCGGCTGCGCTGGGAGATCACCCAGCAGTACTGGTCGAAGATCGCCCGGTTCGGCGAGGGCCGCTGGCCCCTGGAGGACGTTCCCTGGCAGACCGGCGGCCAGTACCTGGAATCGGACTACTTCAGCCTCTCGGTGGCGGCCATCCTGGTGCAGGACCTGGTCCGCCGCCGGGCCACGGACGACGACCTGACCCGGACCGTGGCGGTCATGGAGGAGCTGGCCTCGCGGGCGAAGATCACCCGTCGGATGACGCGCGACGACCCGGCGGTGGAGCTGCACAATCCGGGGATCAGGCTGCCGCTGATGGGCAGCGAGAGCCTGGGGCCGGCCATGCAGTGGGCGATGTCCGACTTCCCGGCGCAGTTGCTCAAGCGCACGGTCCAGCTGTGCACCCTCTCCCGGAACATCGGCTCGCACGACCGGCTGCTGCGGCTGGCGGAGCAGATCCTCGACCACCTGTGGGAGCGGCGCATTCCCGCGGGGGCGGGCGCGAAGCTGTGGGACAACGTGCACGCCGTGTGCCCGGATTCGCCGCCGACCGCGTCGCCGCTCTCCTGGACCATCACCGAACGCATAGTCGAATGCATGACGGCGGCCACCGCACTTTACCGCCAACCCCCCATCCGCAGCGCGGAATTGAATACCATGGCGACGGCTCTGCTCAGCGAGGCCGGCCATCTCTTCGGGAACGAAATGATGGAACCCACCTCCTATGAGGACACCTCCCGGGAGATCCGCCTCAAAACCGTGGAGCTCCAGTTGCGCAGGGCCCGGCAGATCGTGGACGACCGGCCCGGCACCGCGTGCGCGCTGGCCCTGGACGTACTGGGCCAGCTCGACGAATTGGTCGTCGCACGGCGCGCCGGGTCGAGAGGGGTGTGAGGCATGCTCGTCTTCGCCGCCTCCGACAAAGGGGGCACCGGCCGCTCGGTCACCAGCGCCAATCTCGCCTATCGCCGCTCGCTGCGCGGCGACGACGTCTGCTATCTCGATTTCGACTTCGGCTCCCCCACCGCGGCGGCCGTCTTCGACGTGCCCGGCTCGCTGCGCGGCGTGGAGCGCGGCGGGCTGCACTCCTACCTCCAGGGAAAGGTCGCCGAGCCGCACCGGATCGACGTCTGGGCGGACACCGAGAACGAGGCGCTGCGGCAGCGGCCCATGGGTTCGGGCCAGCTGGTGCTGGTGCCGGGCGACCGCAGCGGCGGCGAGTTCGCGACCAACCGCGACGCGGTGCGGCGCTGCGTGACCCTCTTCCTGCGGCTGGAGGAGGAGTTCGACGTGATCCTCGTCGACCTGAGCGCGGGCCGCTCGTACGCGGTCGACATGGCGCTGGACGCGACCTCGGAGCCCGAGACGCTGGATCTGCTGGTGCGCTGGCTGATCTTCCACCGCTGGACCCGGCAGCACATCGTCGCCGCGTCCGGGCTGGTCTACGGCGACCGGGGGATAGTGGCCGGCGGTGTGGCGCGCGGGCACGACAAGGCGCGGCTGCTGTCCTCCATCCGGTTCGTACGGGCCGCCGTGCCCGATCCGGAGTCCCCGCTGCTGGCGCATGTGCCCGCGCCCCAGTCGGCGTGGCTGCGCAAGTGCGACCAGGACCTCAAGGAATTCGCCTCGGCCCAACAGGTGGGCTACAGCCGGGTGTTGAGCACGGTGCCGCTGGAGCCCGTACTCCAGTGGCGGGAGCAGCTGATCACCGATGAGGACGTGCTGGCCAGCAAGGTGGCCAACCGCGCGACCCGCGCGGCCCTGGAGGAGCTGGCGGACAAGCTCTACGACGACGCGGCCTGGGGGGAACGGTAGTGGATTCCGTGTTCCGCGAGGCGACCGCGGACCCTCGCACCCAGGCGGTGCCGCTCTCCCACGTCTCCATGGAGCTGGGGCATCTGTACATGGAGGACTTCGCGGCGGGCCGCGAGCGGCTGCGCCGTCAGCTCACACGGGTCAAGCCGTGGGCCGACGCCCTGCACGCGTCGCTCGCGGGCACGGTGCCCAAGGGCCGCCCGCGGGTGAGCAGTTGCTTTCTCGTCGACGACTACTTCAGCCCGTTCTCGACGCCGGCCGAGGTGCTGCCGATGCTGCTCGACGAGGCGCGGCGGGCCGGGCTGAGCATCGACTACCTGGCGCGGGAGTCGGCGTGCGCCCGCGCCGGGGGCGTGGAGCCGGCCCGGTCCGTGGAGCCCCGGCTCGTGGAGTCGCCGCCGCCGGGCAGCGACGGCTCGCGTCCGTCCGTACGGCAGGTGGGCTGGCTGGCCAACGGCGAGCGCACCCCGGCGACCGGCTCCCTGGAGGCCATGAGCGGTCTCGCCGCGTGGCAGCCGCCGTCGGAGGTCGGCGCGCGGCGTCACTCGATCTTCGTCGACATCGAGCTGTGGGACGGCGACGGCGCGGACCGCACCTGGTCCTGTCCCTTCCTCGCGGCCGTCTGGCAGCTCACCCGGCTGGGGCTGCTCCGGGACCGCGGGGAGCCCGTGCTGCGGCCGGCCCCGTGGAGCGGGGAGTTCCCCGAGGAGTGGGCGCAGCTGCCGCCGCTGCTCCAGCTCAACCCGGCCGCCGCGCCGTTCGCCGCGTACCGCACGTACTCCGTCCTCCCCACCCGCTTCCTGCCCGTCGAGCACGCCGTGCACATCGTGCTGGAGCGGGTGGTGGTCGAGGAGGCCGTGCTGCGCCAGGTCGCGGAGCGCTCCGCGCGCGAGGGCGTCGAGGTGCCCGCGGAGATCGTGCGGCGGACCTCCTACCACTTCTTCGACGAGTCATGAGCGGCGCGGCGGGGCCGGAGGGCCAGGTCATCGCGTGCGGCGAGGTGCGGACGTGCCTGTTGCAGACCTCCGGGTCCCTCTCGCGGGACGGTTCGGCGCGGCTGCTGCGGCTGCGCCCGGACGAACGGGTGCGCGTCTCCGAGCGCCCGAATCCGTACGCGGTCTCGCCGGACCTGCTCACCGGCGTGGACTGCGCGCTGCCCTCGGCGTCGGGCCGTCAGGTGCGCGGCGTCGGCACGGTGGCGGCGCGGGCCGTGCTCACCGGCGGGCGGGTGCTCCAGGCCACGGCGCTGTTCCGGGCCGGGGACCGGGGTACGGAGCAGCGGATGCCGTGGGGGCACTACCTGGTGCGGCCGGGGGTGGTGGTGCCGGTGGGGCGCCTGTCGGTGCCGGACCTGCGCGACGGCCTCCTGTCCGCCGAGCCGCCGGCCGCCGGTACGGTCGATCTCGGCGCCATCGCGGAGCGGCTGCTCACCGATGTGCTGGAGCATCCGCTGCTGGACCGCCGGCCGCCCTTCAAGTCCCGGCGCACCCGGCTGCGGTGGGCCGCCGTGCTGAGCGAGGGGGACGGCGGCGACGGGGCGGGCGGAGCGGTGATCGAGCGGTTCACCGTGGCCGACGACCGGCTGCGGACGCTCTCGCTGCGGCTGCCCGGCCCCGACCCGGCGGCGGCCGCCGCCTTCTGTGAGGATCTCGCCCTGCACGACTGGCTGCTGACGACCCTGGTGACCATGGTCGAGCGCAGCCGCCTGGGGTCGGCCGAGGGGCCGGGGGCCGTGCTGTCCCTGCGCCCCGCGGTCGATCATCTGCTGCACTTGTGGATGCCGAAAGCGCGCGTGAACCGACTTCTGGCGCCGTTGTGGGACGCCCTGGAACGGGAGCCCGGCTTCACCCGGCAGTGGCACACTCTGGTCCAGCGCATCCGGGACCAACTGACGCTGCAAGCAATCCCGTTGCTGTGCGACGCCCTGGCCTCCCGCTAGCGGGAGGCACGGCACGATCCCCGGGGGGACGACATGGAACGCGATCACGCGATACCGCCGTTTCTGTGGAAGGCAGCGATCACCCTCGCCGTCGGAGCGGCGGCCTACCTCATCACCAATGCCACCGGGCAGCCGGAGATCTGGCGGCTGACCATCTCCATCTTCATCGGCGGATCGACCCTGATCATCCAGTACATGGCCGACTTCGACCGCCGGCTGACCAGCGTGGAGTCGTCGCTGGAGCGGCACGCGAGGGACATGAAGTCCCTCGTCGACCGGCGGTACTCCAAGATCAGCGAGGCCACCAAGCTGTTCAGCCTGGTGGAGAACTCCCCCCTGCACACGGACTCGGTCGTCCAACTGGTCAGCAACGCCGCGAAGATCAAGGCGGAGGGCCCCGGCATCGTCGCCACGTTCGCCCAGTCGGAGATCACCCGGGTGGGCATACTGATGGAGGATCTCGACGGCGGCGAGGCCGTGTACGACGGGGAGGACCACGACTGGCTGCTCGCCCTCACGCAGAGCGCCACCGTCTCCATCGACGCCACGAGCACCTCGGTGGACGTGAACTTCTGGAACACCGAGCTGGGCCGGCGCTATCTGGCGGCGCAGCGGGAGGCCATCAAGCGCGGCGTGCGGGTGCGCCGGCTGTTCATCGTCGAGCACTCGGACCTGGTGGACGGCGAGGCCGTCCGGGACCTGCGCGTGAGCCACGCGGATCTGGGCGTGGACGTGCGGGTGCTGGCGATGTCCACGCTGCCGCAGAAGCTCAAGCTCGACACGATGTTCGACTTCATCATCTTCGACGACGCGGTCAGCTATGAGGTCAGCGCCGAGCAGGCGCTGGAGCCGGTGATCGCCAACACCCGGCTGGTGCTGCGGGACATCCGGGTCGCCAGGCGCGTACAGCGTTTCAAGGATCTGTGGGAGGCCGGATCAGTGACGGGTCATCAGTTGGAATGAGAGGTTTGTCGACGGGCCCCTGCTCCGGCAGTCCGTCATTCACACCGCCGGCGCCGGGGGCGGAGGGAGTCGAGGGCGTGAGCACGCCGGAGTCGGAAAGGCCGCTGTGCGCGCCACACAGAAGATCCTCCAGGACGTTGCCGCCGCCGCTGAGATCCACCTTGACCTCCCAGGACGGCTGGTCGCCCGGCACGTTGTTGTCGGCCGCGGTGCACACCAGCTGATTGCGGACGACAAGACCGAGGTTCTTCACGTTCACGGGCAGTTGCACACTGACCCGGCCCTTGCCGGTGGTGACGTGAACGCCGGCCATCTTGGGCACCGCGGTCTCCATGCCGCGGTGCCGCTCCGCGTCGTTGGGACCGTCGATCAGCAGGTGCACCGCATCCTCCGCGCTCACATCGCCGGAGGACGGCCGGCGGACCGGCCGCATGCCCGTGGGCGAGATGAAGTAGAGCACCGCCTCACGCGCCGAGGCTCCGGGCCGCTTCGCGCCGCTGGCGGGCTGCCCCACGTCGATGACCCCGGTCTGCTCGATGCCGCAGCCCGAGACCAGGACGAGCAGCACCGCGACGGCCGCCCCGGTCCGCAGTCTCCTCACGCCTGCTCCCCTCCCCGCCTCAGCGGCAGTTCCACGGTGAACACCGCGCCTCCCTCGGGCCTGTTGGCGGCCCGTACCGTACCGTCGTGCAGCCGCACGTTCTCCATGGTGATGGCGAGACCGAGGCCGCTGCCCTCCGAGCGGGCCCGCGCGACGTCCGCCTTGTAGAAGCGGTCGAAGACGTGCGGGAGCACCTCGGGGTCTATGCCGCTGCCGCCGTCGGAGATCTCGATCAGCAGCCATTCGCCGTCCTCGCGGGGCTCGGTGCGCGCCGTGATCCGTACGGGCGGGCCGCCGTGCCGCAGCGCGTTCCCGACGAGGTTGGCGACCACGACGTCGATCCGGCGCGGGTCGATCCTGGCCCGTACGCCCTCGGGCAGGTCGGCCGTCACCCGGCCCTCCCAGGCGCGCGCCTGGAGCGTCTTGCGCACCGCCTCGCGGATGTCCACCTCGTCGAGATGGAGGGCCGCGGCGCCCGCGTCGAACCGGGACACCTCCATCAAGTCCTCGACCATGCGGGCGAGTTTGCCGGTCTCCTCGGTGATGAGGCGCACCGCGTGCCCGGTGTCGGGGTCGAGGTCGCCGGCGTCCTCGTCGAGGACGTCGGTGACGGCGGTCATGGCGGCCAGCGGGGTACGCAGCTCGTGCGAGACGTCGGCGGCGAAGCGCCGGGCGTTGGCCTCCATCCGGCGCAGCTCGGCGACGTTCCCCTCCAGGGCGGCGGCCATGCCGTTGAACGTCCTTGAGAGGTCGGCGAGTTCATCGCCGCCGGTCACCTTGAGCCGGGTGTCGAGCTCCCCCTCGGTGATCTTCTGGGTGGCGTGCCGCAGCTCCCGTACGGGCCGCAGCACCCCGCGCGCGGCGAGCAGCGCCGGGATGATGGCGATCGCGAAGGCGGGCAGCGCGCCGCGCTGGGCGGCCTGGACGAGCGCCTGCACATTGGCTTCCTCGCCGCGCAGCGGCATCCGCGCGTAGACCTCAAGGCCGGACAGCTCCGAGGCGTTGTCGCCGAAGGTGACGGGCAGGCCGATGACGAGCCACGGCTCGCCCCTGTCCTCGACGCGCTGGAAGGCGGACACACCCTTGTGCACCTTCTCGGCGAGCTTGGGGGGAACCGCGCCGCCCGGGATGGCCTCCGCCGCCACACCCTCGTCCTTGTAGCGGGCATAGGTGCTCCAGCGCTGGGGCTCCCCTGCCTGGTCGAGGTCGTGGGTGAAGGCGGTCAGCGCCGCCCGGTCGGGCGGGAAGGGGACGTCGGGGAGCCGCGTGTTGACCTGGGAGCGCAGGGTCTGCACGGCGGTGTCCTGGGTGCGCTTGAGGATCGCGTTGCGGGCCTCGCGGAAGGTGAGGGCCGCGGTGGTGAGCGCGCTGAGGGCCGCTACGAGCAGGAAGGCGACCACGAGGCGGGCGCGCAGGCCGCGGGACAGGGAGCGCAGCTTGAACCAGCGCCGGGCGGGCGGGCCGTCCACGGTGCTCCCGTGCCCGGCGACTGTACGGTCCGAGGCCCCCTCCTTCTCCTTACGGTCCGGGGCCCCTCCCCCACCGTCGGGGGCCTCTCGGCCGTCGGGCTCCGAGGGCATCACACCGGCCCGAAGCGGTAGCCGAAGCCGCGTACGGTCTGGACGTACCGGGGCGAGCGCGAGGAGTCCTCGACCTTGGTCCGCAGCCGCATGACACAGGCGTCCACCAGCCGGGCGTCGCCGTAGTAACTGTGCTCCCAGACGTGCTCCAGGAGCTGCTGGCGGCTGAAGACCCGGCCGGGCGCGGCCGACAGGTACAGCAGCAGCTTCAGCTCCGAGGGGGCCAGCGGCAGGTCCTCGCCGTGCTTGGAGACCAGCAGCCCGCCGCGGTCGATGGTGAGGTCGCCGTGGATCTCGGCGGCCGGGGGCGCGGCGACGGGGCCCTCGGCGGCCTCGCCGGGCGCGGCGCGGCGCAGCACGGCGCGGATGCGCGCTTCGAGCACCTCGCCGCGGGCGGGCTTGACGATGTAGTCGTCGGCGCCGGCCTCCAGGCCCAGCACCACGTCGATGTCGTCGCCGCGCGCCGTGAGCATGATGATCGGGAGCTGCTGGGTGGCGCGGATGCGGCGGCAGACCTCGAAGCCGCTGCGGTCGGGCAGCATGAGGTCGAGGAGGACGAGGTCGGGCCGGAAGGTCTCCAGCGCGGCGAGCC
>NZ_JBHVHQ010000172.1:0-12398 GCF_042800135.1 Streptomyces sp. NPDC057654
GTCGTCACATGGGGGCGGACTTGAGACACCCCGCCAACCGGCCTCCGCACAGCGGGCTTTGGCGGGTACGCATCCGTAGTCGAGCATCGCGCGCCGTCCTGGGCGCGGGGATTCTTCTGGACACCGACACCGTGCTGACCTGCGCGCACGTCATCACCGACGAGCACGGGCAGCCCGATCCGAACACCGAGGTACTGGTCGAACTGCTGGCGGTGCCCGACGCGCGGCCGGTGCCGGCATGGGTAGCCGAGGACGGCTGGAAGCCTCAGCAGGCCGATCAACGCGCCGATGTGGCGCTGCTCAAGCTCAGCGTGCCGCAGCCGCCCGAGTACGCCACCTTGCTGCGCCGGCAGTCCCCGCGCTGGCGACAGCCCGTCAACATGTACGGCTTCCCTGCCTCGAACGAGCACGGAATGCTGTTCCGGGCCACGCTCGACAGCCAGGCAGGGCCGCAGTCCGAGTGGGTGCAGATGACGCCCGACACCCCGGCGGACACGGTGCGCCGGGGCTTCAGCGGCGCGGCGGTGGAGGTGAGCGACACCGGGCACGTCATCGGCATGGTCGTGAGCCGCTACGACGATCCGCCCGACGCCGTGCCCACCGGGCAGCGGCGGTCCCTCTCGTACATGATCCCCACCGAAACGATCCTCTATCACCTGCCGGTCGTCACGCAGTGGGTGCACGGCAGGCAGGGCATAGACCGCCGACTGGTCTCCGAGCTGACGGACGGCGCGCAGGACGTGGAGGTCGCCCGCCGCCTCACCCGCTGGCTGCGGCGCGGGAGCATCGGCCTGCCGAGCGGGGACGCGCCCGTACGGAACGGCGGGGACATGCCCGCACGGAACGGAGCGGCCCCCGTACAGAACGGCGGCGAGGGACAGCGGCTTGGCCATGGGCTCGGCCTCGGCCTTGGGATGCAAGACGTCGAGACCCTCGTCATCACCGATGAGGAGAGCGACAAGTACGAGGCGCTCCGCCGCGCCGTGACACTCGCCAGCCGCGAGCTGTCCGGGGGCCATTCGCTGCCACACGTGACCCGCCGTCCGCACGGCACCGTGCCGCCGGTCGGCAGCGTCGACCTGGCCGTCGTCGCGCAGGACTGGACCCCGGCCGACCTCGAGCGGCTGGTCGCCGACCGCATGGGGCTCAGAACGCACAACGGCACCTCGCCCACCGACCTCATCCGTACGGACACGGTCCCCCTCACCATCGTGGCCGTCGGTGTCGACCGGGCCCCGGACCCAGACGGGCTGCTGCGCGCCCTGAGCCTCATCGCGTCTCGCGGCGGCAAACTGCTGATCGTCTTCCACGACCCTCGCGCCCCCGGACTGGCTCTCGCCGAGGAACTGTTCCGGCCCGACCCAAAGCGCGTGGACGCCTGGCTGGCGCGGCTGGGCGAGGAGGTCGAGCGGCTGCGGTTGGCCGGTGAGGAGGCCCGGAGCTACGTGGGCGATCTGCACATCGCCCGCAGCTTGCTGCGCGCCGACCCCGACCTGCGCAGCTACCGCGTGCTGCCGAAGCTCGCCGCCTTCGAGCACGCCGTGGCGTCGGTGCGCGCGAAGGCCGAGGCGGGGCGGCGGGCAGAGGCGGAACGGGCACGGGCCGCGGAGGAGTCGGAGCGCGCCCGGAAGGATCTGGACGGGCTGCTCACCGCCGCCGTCGCGAAGCTGGGGGCGCTGGGGGCCGCGGAGCGGGACGACATGGTGCGGCTGCGCCGCGCGGCACAACGGGCCCTCAACGCCAAGCCTTTCGTGCCCCAGGATGCCGAAGAGGCCGTGTACGCGTTCACGCGAGCCGTGACCCGCGCCGAACACGGCGGACCGCCGGAGTCGGACGGCCCCACCGGACACGAGAGACCACCGCAACCGGACGCGCCCGCTACGTACGACAGACCCCCGGGACCCGACTCCCCCACCCCCGCGGCCCCCCGAGAAGGCCCCTCATGACGGCCGCCGCCCGCCCCGCGCCCCCCTGCGACCGTCCCCCCTGCACCGGCCGCATCAAGCCCAACGGCTTCTGCTCCGACTGCGGTCGCCAGCCCCTCAAGCCCCCCACCGCCCCTCTGATCCCCTCACAGTCGCCGCCCACGGCCCCGACAGCCCCGGCAGTCCCGACGGCCCCCACCGCGGATCTCATCGAGACCACCACCACCCGTACGGCCGCCCGCGCCCGGCAGCGCACGGCGCGGCTCTTCGCGGTCAGGGACGCGGGCGGGAGCCTGCTGGAGCTGCCGTACGTAGATCTCCTCTCCCGCGAGAGCCTCGTCCTGGACGATCCCCGGCCGCCCGCCAGGGGCCAGGTGTGCGCCAACGAGGGCTGCGGCTTCGTCGTCGGCGCGCCGTACGCCGGGCAGCCCGCGCTGACCTCCGGCTACTGCCGCAACTGCCGCCATCCCTTCGACTTCACCCCGCAGCTGCGTGCCGGCGATCTGCTGGGTGACCAGTACCGCGTGGTCGGCTGTATCGCGTTCGGCGGCATGGGCTGGGTCTATCTCGCCGAGGACACCAAGCTCGACGACCAGCCCGTGGCGATCAAGGGCCTGATCAATACGGAGGACCGGGCGTCGCTGGACATGGCGCTGGACGAACGGCGCTATCTGACGATGCTCGACCACCCCAACATCGTCCGCATCATCAATTACGTCACGCACCCCGCCCGCAACAGCCACCGGGTGACGGGCTACATCGTCATGGAGTTCGTGGGCGGCACCACGCTCGCCCAGATCAAGGAGTTCATCGCGCACGCCGACGCCCCGTACGACGGGCCCCGGCTCTACGAGCACATCCTCACCTACGGCTGCCTGATCCTCGACGCCCTGGAGTATCTGCACGGCGAGCGGCTCGTGTACTGCGATATGAAACCCGGCAACGTCATGCACCACGAGGGAAAAATCAAGATCATCGACCTGGGGGCGATGCACCGGCTCGGCCAGGCCGAGAAGGGCGGCCGCCCCGTCATCACCCCCTATTACGCGCCGCCCGAGGTCATCCGGCACGGCTTCGCGGGCCTCAGCGAGCGCTCCGACCTCTACAGCGTCGGCCGGACCCTCCAGGATCTCTCGCTGCGGGCCGAGCGGCCCGAGCAGCAGCCGCCCGGCCTCGCCGCCACCTCCTACGAGCACGCCATCGCCCGCGCCACCGCCCACGACCCGCGGCAGCGCTTCGCCTCCGCCCACGAGATGGCGGAGCAGCTGCGCGGCATCCTGCGGGAGACCCGCTCGCTGCGTCTGGAGGAGGAACACCCCGAGCCGTCCACCCTGTTCGCGCCCACCGCCGCGCTCCTCGACGCGTCGCTGGGCCGCATCCCGCCGCTGGAGCACTGGCTGGTCGACGGCGCGTGCGACCCACGACCGCTGGGGCACGGGTTGCCCGGTCCCGACCGGGTGCCGCTCGGCCTACCCGTACCGTTCCCCGACCCGAAGGACCCCGGCACCCCGCTGCTGATCACCCCGACCGACGCCGGGCCGCGCCGCCTCATCGAGCAGCTGAACGCCTCCGGCTACGAGCCCGAGTCCCCCGAGATCCAGTTCCGCCAGTGCCGCGCGCACCTGGAGCTCGGCCGGCTGCCCTCGGCGGCCCAGCGGCTGGCGAAGGCGCGCCGCGTCATCGGCGACAACGCCCCGTACGACTGGCGCCTGAGCTGGCACCGCGCGCTGATGCTGCTGGCGCGCGGCCAAGTGGACGTCGCGGCACGGCAGTTCGGGCGCGTGTACCGGATGCTGCCGGGCGAGTACGCGCCGAAGCTCGCGCTCGGCTACTGCTCCGAGCAGCTGGGCGACCTGGCCTCCGCCGAGTGGTTCTACCATGCCGTATGGCAGCGCAACCGCTCGCAGGGCAGCGCCGCCTTCGGGCTGGCCCGGCTGCGGCTGACGGCGGGCGACCGGGACGCGGCCGTACGGGTCCTGGACGGGGTGCCGATGGTCTCGCGGCACTACGACGCCGCGCAGCTCGCGGCGGTGCGCATCCGCGCCGGGCGGCTCGGCCCGGCCCCGTTCCGGCTGCCGTCCCTTGACGACTTCAAGGACGCGGTGCGCCGGCTGCCGCGCCTCGACCTCGACGACGGGCAGCACTCCGGCGAGGCCCGCGACCGGCTCAACGCCGAGGTGCTCCAGACCGCGCTCGACTGGGCCCGTACGCACTCCGCCGACGAGGTGCGGGCCGCGGCCCGCGGCTTCGCCGCGCCGCTGTTCGCCGCCCCGCACTTCGCGCCGCCGGGCCCCGGGCGCAGGACGCGCCGCGGCCGCCGCCGCGCGGCGAACGCCCGCCCCGACCCCGAGGCGGCGCTCCGCCTCCTGCTCGAAGCCTCGCTGCGGCGCATCGCCCAGCGCCAGGCCCGTACCGCCGACGAGCACGGGACCCTCGTCGACCGCGCCAACTCCATCCGCCCGCTGACGCGGGCCTGACCGCACACCACACGGGGACCAGATGAGCGAGATCACGGTGCGCGTGCACCAGAACAAGTACCTGCCGGCCGCAGCGGGGCGGGGCGAGATGCACGCCATCGTGACGGTCGCCGCCCGCGGGCTGGGTCCCGCGGCGGCGCACACCGACGCCAGCGAGGTCATCGTCATCGACTGCTCCTCCTCGATGAGCTGGCCCCCGACGAAGATCGCAGCCGCCCGCCGGGCGACCGCCGCCGCCGTCCAGCTGCTCCGCGACGGCACCCGCTTCGCCATCGTGGAGGGCACCGAACAGGCACGCGTCGCCTTCCCCGCCGGCGGTGAACTCGCCGTCGCCGGGCCCGACTCGAAGGAGCAGGCGGTCCGCGCCGCGTACCGGCTCGACGCCATCGGCGGCACCGCGATCGCCAGCTGGCTGGAGCGCGCGGGCGAGTTGCACGCCGCGCACCGCGTCCCGATCCGGCACACCCTGCTGCTGACCGACGGCAAGAACGAGCACGACCCGCCCGGCCGCCTGGAGCAGGTGCTGACCGACTGCGCCGAGCGGTTCATCTGCGACGCGCGCGGCATCGGCGAGGACTGGGACCAGGCCGAGCTGCGGCGGATCGCCGCCGATCTGCACGGCCGGGCCGACGCGGTGCGCGACGACTCCGACCTGGAGGCGGAGTTCCGCACGCTGGTGCGCAGCGCGATGGCCAAGTCCCTCGCAGAGGTGCGGCTGGTCATCAAGCACCGGGCGGGAAGCGAGCTGCGGTTCGTCAGACAGGTCCACCCCACCCGCGCCGACCTCACCGGGCAGCGCGAATACACCGACGGGCGGACCTGGTCGTACCGCGCCGCCGCCTGGGGCGACGAGGTCCGCGAGTACCACGTGTGCCTGGCGGCGGACCCGGACGGCGACCCGGTGGACCAGGACGTGGAACTCGCTTCTGTAGAGCTGGAGTTGACGGGCGATGCCGCGCCCCCGGCGCCCGAGGCGGCCTCCGTCCTGGTGCACTGGACCAAGGACCCGCCGCCCTTCCTCTCCGTCGACCCGAGCCTCGCGCACTACGACGCCCAGGCCGAGCTCGCGGAGGCGGTCGCCGAGGGCTGCGCGGCGTACGACCGAGGCGACCGCGAAACCGCCCGCCGGCAGTGGGGCCGGGCCGCCAAGCTCGCCCACGCCACCGGCGACCGCCGGGTCCTGGCGCGTCTGGGCCGGCTCGTACGGATCACCGACGCCACCGCCGGCGTGGTGGAGGTACGCGACGACTTCCAGGCCATCGACATCAACTCCATCCTTGTCATCAACGACGAGAGCCTCCGCGCGCCCGACCCGGACGAAGGGCCGCAGGACCTGCCGGCGCAGTCCCCGCCCGACATCACCTGCACCAGATGCAAGCGCGTCAACCCCGGCGACACCGGGTACTGCGAGCAGTGCGACAGCCCGCTGCGCGCCGAGCCCCCCTCATGAGCGGCACCCGTGCCACCCTCGTCCGCCGCCTGGCCACCCTGCTGACGCTCACCGCGCTCGCCTTCGCCGCGCTGCTCACCGCGTACTACGGCGTCAGCCGCAACTCCGGGGCCGTCACCGGCGACACAGCCCCCGCCATCGTGCAGATCTCGTCCGTACGGGACGCCCTCGCCCGGTCCTACGACAGCGCCCGGCAGGGGCTCGGCGAGGACACCGCCGACATCGAGGGGGCCGGCGAGGAGTACCGCAGCGCGCTGTCCACCGCCAACCAGAACCTCGCCCAGGCCCTCAAGGGCACCGTCGCCGGGGACTCCGGCCGACAGAACCTGCGCACCGTCACCGGCCTGGTCTCCTCCTACGCCGACCTCGTGCAGCAGGCGTACGTGAACCGCGACCACCCCGCCCTGCGCGACGCCTACCTCCGCTACGCCCGCGACATGCTGCGGCCCAACGGCAGCAGCAGCATCCTTGACCGCCTCCAGTCCCTCCAGCGGCAGCAGTTAGACGTGCTCGACCGACAGGCGTCCTTCGGCTGGGTGCTGTGGCTGACCTGGATCGTGACCTGCGCGCTGTTCGCCGCCCTGGGCTGGCTGCTCGTGGACACCCAGCGCTTCGTGCGCCGCCGCTTCCGGCGGTTGGCCAACCCCTTCCTCGCCATCGCGACCGCGCTCCTTGCCGTCCTGCTGCCGCTGGCTCTGTTCGCCGGCCAGATCCAGGACCGGCTGGGCGCGGCCCGTACGCTCCTGACCGCCCGGACATCGAGCTCCACGACGCCCCAAGTCCTCCCGGAGGTGCTCGACATCATGCAGGACACCCACTGGCGCGCGGGCGTCGTCGGCCTGATCCCGCTGGGCGGCACGGTGCTGGCGGCGCTGGTCCTCGCCGGCCTCCAGCCCCGCATCGACGAGTACCGGTTCCAGCCGCGATGACCACCGCGCCCCGGCCCCGCAACGTCACCGCCGCCGTCCTCGTCCTGTGGCTGCTGCTCGTCTGCGCCGTCGGCGCGGGCGACGCGCGCTCCCGCGCCGCGGGCAGCGTCACCGTCCTCGCCACCTGGACCGGCGGCGAGGGAATGGCGTTCAAGAAGGTGCTGGCCGACTTCACCGCCGAGACCGGGATCAGCGTCGTCTACCAGGGCACCACCGCCCTGCGCGAGGTGCTGCTCTCCGAGGTCGACGCGGGCGCCTCGCCCGACGTCGCGATCCTGCCGAGCCCCGGCGAAGTCGCCGACTACGCCGAGCGGAAGGAGGCCCTCAAAAGCCTCGACGGCGTCCTGGACCGCGCGCAGTGGGACTCCTACGACCCGCTGTGGACCCCGAAGTTCAACGGCCACCGGTACGCCTTCCCGGTGAAGGCCGACCTCAAGAGCGTCGTCTGGTACGACGCCCAGCGCCACCAGCCGGGCGACCTGGCGGCCCTCGCCGCCGACGGCCGCCAGTGGTGCGCGGGCATGGGCGACGGCGCGGCCTCCGGCTGGCCCGGCACCGACTGGATCGAGGACATCCTGCTCCAGCAGCGCGGCCGCGCCGTGTACGAGAAGTGGGCGGCCGGCGAGCTGCCGTGGACCTCACCCGAACTGACCGGCGCCTGGAAGACGTTCCGCTCCGTCTTCCCCGCCGGGCCCGCGAAGAAGGCGCTGGGAAACAGCTTCGGCGGCGCGGCGGCGGGCATGACCGCCACCCCGCCGCGGTGCGCCATGGAACACCAGGGGACCTTCACCCGCGGCGCCTACCCCAGCGCCTTCAAGGAGGACTTCGCCGACTCCGCCCGCGTCCTGCCCGGCGCGGACCGCGACTCCACCGCGCACGAGGTCTCCGCCGACTTCGCCGCGATGTTCCACGCCACCCCGCAGGCCGAGCGGCTGATGCGCTACCTCGCGTCCGACCGGGCCCGTACGACCTGGACGACGGACCCGCCGAAGGGCACGTACCCGCCGTTCTTCGTCAACAAGGCGCTGCCGGACTCCGTGCGCTACACCGACCCGGTCTCCCGGCGCGCCGCCGACCGGCTGCGCACCCCCGGCGCCCGCTGCCTGGACGCCTCCGACTCCATGCCGCCGCCGCTGCGCACCGCCTTCCAGCGGGCGGTCCTCAAATTCCTCAGCGACCCCGACCAGGACCTGAACGCCCTGCTGCGCGAACTCGACCGGGTGCGGGAGCGGGAGCGCGGCGCGCCCTGGTTCCCGCACGTCTGCGGGTGAGTCCCTGCTGAAGATCTACGGAAGTGCCATGCCCTCCGGGCACATCGTCCCGCGCGGGAACTTGTACGGGGCGGCGATGCGGTACGTACCGGCGTGCGGCGCGTGCAGCACCGTCCACGCGTCCTTCGGCTCCCGCTCGTCCTTGGGGATCTGCACCTGCTTCGTCAGACAGCCGTTGACGTTGACGGGCGGCTCGTGGTTCTTGCCCTCCTTCGGGGGCTCGACCGACTTGCCGTCCTTGTCGACGAGGCCCAGCCACGGCGAGTACGGGATGCGGATGCGCACCGGACCCGCGGTCTTCACCGTGATCGTCAGCTCGCCCGCGTCCGCGCGCCGCACGACGGCCGGCGGGTCGGCGAGCGGCGTCGGCGCGCTCACCTCGTACAGCTTCCAGTTGGCGTCCGACCACACCTCGTGCAGATACGGCTGCCCGGCGGCGACGAGCTGCGCCTCCGCCTCGGCCGCGTTGTCCGGCTCGCCGGTCGGCAGCACCACGTAGTGCACCGCCCAGCGGCCCAGCCACTCGTGGTAGCTGGCCGAGGTCAGCATGCCCTCCTCGTAGAAGAGGGGGTTGCGCTCCCGGTCCGCCTGCCGGTTCCAGCCGCGCGCCAGGTTCACGTACGGGGCCAGCGCGGACGCCTCCCGGTGGCTGCGGGCGGGCACGACCTCGACCCGGCCGCGCTCGGCGTCGACCTTCTGCAACCGGTCCACCAGCGGCGCCAGCTCCCGCGCCCAGGACGCGGCGGGCGTCGTGTTGACGGCATCGCCGATCGAGTTGGCCAGCTGCCAGGACGTCACCGTGATCAGCGCCAGGATCATCGCGATCCACTTGCGGCCCCGGCCGGTGCGCAGCAGCTCACGCCCCGGCGGACGCTCCGTCCCGGTCCAGACGGCGACCAGCAGCACCCCGCTGAAGATCATCCCGAGCCGGGAGATGTTGGTGCCGATCTGCGAGGGGATCAGCCAGACCAGCAGCACCCCGAGGACGTAGAGCGCCGAGGTCATCCGGGCCGTGCGCCACCGCTTCGGCGCGAAGACGAACCCGAACACGCCGCTCAGCAGCGGCAGGATCGCCGAGGGGAACGACATCGGCTGCTGACCGGAGAACGGGAACAGCCACGCGGACAGCGCGACCACCGCCACCGGGGGCAGCCCCAGCGCGTACGCCGCCGGGCGGCGCTTGCCGAGCCACAGCGCCGCCGCCACGAACCCGATGTACAGCCCGGCCACCGGGCTCGACGCCGTGGCCAGCGCCGCCAGCAGCCCCGCGAGCGCGGCCCGCGCCCACTTGTGCTCCCACTGCTCGGAACGCCACCGCACCGGCCACGCGAAGATCACCGCGACCGCCGCCAGCCCGAACATCACGCCGAGCCCGTACGTCACCCGGCCCGAGATCGCGTTGCAGATCAGCGCGAACGTCCCGTACAGGGCCGGCCACAGCGGGCGGCGCACCGCGCGGCTGCGCACCAGCAGCAGCGCCATCAGCCCGGCCGAGAGCGTGCCCGCGATCATCATCGTGGTGCGCACGCCGAGGACGTGCATGAGATACGGCGAGATCACGCTGTACGAGACGGGGTGCATCCCGCCGTACCAGGCGAGGTTGTACGCGGAGGCCGGGTGCCGGCCGACGAACTCGGCCCAGGCGTCCTGCGCCGCGAGGTCGCCGCCGCTGTTTGCGAAGAGCCACACCCAGAGCAGATGCAGCACGGCGGCGGCGAGCAGGGCGGCGGGAACGGGACGCACGAGGAACCGGCCGGCGGCGGCCCAGCGGCCCGCTGTCGGCGGCGCGCCGGGGAGGTCCCCGCCGGCCGCCGGGCCGGGCTGTTCCGCCGGGCCGGGCTGTTCCCCGACGCCGGACCGCTTCGGTCCGTCCGCCCGGTCCGGTTCTTCCGCCCGGTCCGACCCCTCCGGCGGGGCCGGTCGCCCCTGCGGGTCGTCTTCCGGATCGCCGGTGCTGCCAGGCCGCGTCGGCCCCACGGTGGTCACTGCGGCTCTCCCCGTCTCCCCCGAGGTCTCCCCCATCTTCACGCCGTCCCGCTTCCCAGCGGTAGTAGGCGGCACGGCGAGTCGGGCCGTACAACCGACGCGACGCTACAGGACGGCGGCCCCGCTCCCAGGAGCCGGGCCGCCGCCACGCCGCGTCGGTGAACCCGACCGGTCACCGGATCGATCAGGAGAACCGCGTCAGCTTCGCGCCGAACGACGGCTCCGCCAGCTCCTTCTGGAGCGCCACCGGAACCTTCTGCTGACTCGGGCCCGTACCGACCGTCAGCTCGCCGACGACCGTCCCGGCCTTCGCCGAGTGCGGCACGGCCTTGCCGCCGCTGTCGATCCCGAGCTGGGCGTCGAGGCCGGGCCAGCCGACCCCCTTCAGGTCCTTGGTGGCGACGACGGGCGTCTTGCCGCCGAGACCGTCGTTCACGTAGCCGACGACGTCGCCCTTCTTGACCATGACGGTGGAGGTCAGCGCGTCCTGCACGGCCTTGATCATCGGCTTGGTGTTGGTCTGGGCGAGCTGGAGGCTCTTGTCGAGGACGCCGGGCGCGTGCTGGTCCATCGTGGCCCCGACGATCAGCTGTTCCTTGTGGTCGATCGTCCGCTTGGCCGCCCACATCAGCGCGCCGCCGGCCGGGGAGCTGGAGCCGGTCTTGATGCCCAGCGTGCCGTAGTTCATCAGCAGCTGGTTGTTGTTGTAGAGCTTCCGCGGCAACTTGGGGTCGTTCTGGACGTTGGGCGTACCGACGATCTCACGGAAGATCGGGGCCTTCATGGCCTCCTCGGCCAGCTTCGTCTGGTCGACCGCGGTGCTCTTGGTCGACGAGTTGAAACCGCTCGGGTCGGTGTACGTCGTGTTCGTCATGCCGAGGCGCTGGGACTCCTCGTTCATCTTCTTGACGAACGCGTCCTCCGACCCGGCGTCCCAGCGCGCCAGCTTGCGGGCCACGTTGTTGGCGGACGGGATCAGCAGCATTTCGAGCATCTGGTACTCGGTGTACTGCTCGCCCTCCTTCACCGGCTCCACGGACTCGTCCTGGGACTTGCCCTCCTTCTCCGCCTGCGCGTCGATGGTGATCTTCGGGCCCTTGGCGCCCTTCTTGAGGGGGTGGTCCCGGAGGATCAGGTGGGCCGTCATGGCCTTGGCGACGCTCGCGGTCGGCACCGGCTTCTGCGGGCCGGACGTGCCGATGTCGCCCACGCCCACCACCTTCGCGGCGGCCTGCCCCTGGTCGGGCCAGGGCATCTGGAACTTCTCGCCGCCGAACGTGAACGCCTTCTTCTCGCCCAGGCTCAGGGACGCGTCCGGCAGCGGCCGGACCTCCTGGACCACGCAGAAGACGATCAGCAGCAGGATGACCAGCGGGGTCCAGATCTTGAACCGCCGCACGACGGTGCGCGTCGGGGTCTCCGGCGGGGGCGGCGTGTTCGTGAGCTGCGCCAGCAGGTCCAGCGGCATCTGCTGGCCGCCGCCCGGAGCCTCGCCGGGGGGCAGCGGCTGCTGCGTCGTCCGCTCGGACTGCGGCATCGCCTGCGGCGCGGCCTGCCCCGCGGCGGCCTGGGGCTGGGCCTGCGACTGTGCCGGGGCCTGGGCGTTCGGAGCCGCGGCGGGCTGGGGCGGTACGGGCGGCTGCGGTACGGGCTTGGCCTGCGCGGGCTTCACGGCCGGGGCGTCCGTGGACCTCAGCGGTACGAACTGGCTCGTACGCTCCGCGTCGGACTCGGAACCGGCTCCGGCGCCGGGCTTGGCGCTGCCCTTGTCCTTATTGTCTTTAGGGCCGTCGTTGTCGTCGGCGCCGCTGCCCTTGCCGCTGTCCTTGCCGACCGTGGGTCCGAGCGTCCTGAGCGTGGTGGTCGTCCGGTCGACGGGCTTCCTGAGCGTCGTCGTCTGCCGGTCCTTGGGCGACTCGTCCGAGTCGTCCAAGTCATCCGAGTCGTCCTTCGAGCCGGCGGCCCCCTCGGAGCCACCGGGTTTCTCCGACTTCTCAGGCTTCTCCGGCCGCTCCGTCTCCTTGGAGCGCAGGGTGTTGAAGACGGCAGTGGGCCGGTCGAAGCCCTCGGCCTTGCCTTCAGCCTTCTGCTCGGACTTCTGCTCGGACTTCTCGCCGGGAGAGGCGGAACCTTCCTCTCCCTTGTCCTTCTCTTCCTTCTTCTTCTCGCGGTCGGCCCCCTCGGGGGCTTCGTCCTCGGCGCTGGCGACCCAGGCCGCGACGGCGGCACGCAACCGCGCGTCGCGCGGAGGCGCGCCCTCACCGGATTCCGCTTCGGACGACTCATCGGACGACTTGCCCGACGACTCGCCCGACGACTCGCCTTCAGGCGCGGACTTTGCATCCGTAACGCCCTTGGCC
>NZ_JBHVHQ010000173.1:0-12388 GCF_042800135.1 Streptomyces sp. NPDC057654
GGAGAACAGCACCACCAGGGCCGACACGGCCGCCAGGATCATCAGGTAGAAGCCGGGGGCGAGCGGGGTGCCCGCCAGGGAGACGAGGCCGGTCGCCACGAACGGGGCGGTGCCGCCGAAGAGCACGTACGCGGCCGTGTAGCCGATGGCGGAGCCGCTGGCGCGGAGCTGGCTGGGGAACATCTCGGCCATCGCCGCCACGTTGGACGTACCGATGATCGACACCAGCACCGCGAGGACGATCGTGCCGACGCAGGCTCCCGGCAGACCGGTGCCGATCAGCCAGAACGCGGGCAGCGTCGCCACCGCGAAGCCGCCGCACGCCACGAGCAGCATCGGTTTGCGGCCGTACCGGTCGCTGGCGGCGGCCGCCGCCGGGCACGCCGCGCTGTAGGCGAGCATGGCCAGCACGCTCGTCAGCATGGCCTGCGATTTGGTGTAGCCGACCTCCTCCGACATGTACGCGATCATGTAGCTGCTCATGAGGTAGTACCCGACGGCGTTGGTGATGCTGTAGCCGAACAGCGTCAGCACCTGCCGGCGGCAGACCCGCCAGGCCTCTCGCAGCGGGGCCTTCTGAACGCTCTCGCGTTCCTCCATCGCCCGGAAGACGGGGGTGTCGTCGATCCGGCTGCGCAGGAACAGGCCGATGAATCCGAGCGGGCCTGCCAGCAGGAACGGGACGCGCCAGCCCCAGCTCCGCAGCGACCCGTCGTCGAGCGTCGACGTGAGCAGGAGCCCGGTGAGCGCTCCGGCCACGGACGCCAGGCCGACGGTCAGCGCCACCACGCTCGCGTACCGGGCACGGCGGCCCTCCGGCGCGTACTCCATGATGAACGCCGAGGCGCCGGTGTACTCGCCGCCCGTGGAGAAGCCCTGCATGGCCCGCAGCAGGAACAGCAGGATCGGGGCGGCGATGCCGAGCGTGGCATAGCTGGGCAGCAGGCCGATGAGGAGCGTCGAGCCGCTCATGCACAGCACGCTCAGCGCCAGCATGCGGTTGCGGCCGATCCGGTCGCCGTAGCGGCCGAAGAACGCCGCGCCGGCCGGCCGGGCGATGAAGCCGCCCGCGAAGACGGCCCAGGTCGCGAGGAGCGCCGCGGTCTTGTCGTACTGCGGGAAGAAGAGCCCGGCGATCGTGGCGGACATGATGGCGTAGGCGCCCGAGTCGAACCACTCCACGAAATTGCCGACGGCCGTCGCCAGGGCGACCTTCCGGTGCACGGACGGCGTGGCGGGGGCCTCCTCGGCGGCGGCGGGCGGCGCCGGGGGCGAGTGGTGATCGGTGGTCATGGCCGGCCGTCCTTCCGGGGTGGCGTCACGGCCGCCGGGGCGGCGGATTCGAGGTCGCGGGCGCGCAGGGCGGCCCGCTGAATCTTGCCGGTGGCCGAGCGGGGCAGCGCGTCGACGAACTCGATCAGCCGGGGGTAGGCGAACTTGGAGTGCGCGGCGCGGGCGAACTGGGTGATGTCCCGGGCCAGGCTCTCATCCGGCTCGTGGCCTGGGTTCAGCTCGATCCACGCCTTGACCGCCTGCCCGCGGACGGGGTCGGGAACGCCCACGACTCCCGCGTCGGCGACGGCGGGGTGACGTCGCAGCACCGCCTCCACTTCGTACGGGCCCACACGGTACCCGGACGTCTTGATGACGTCGTCGGTGCGGCCGAGGAACCAGAAGTATCCGTCCTCGTCCATGACGGCCTGGTCCTTGGTCCGGTACCAGGTCCCGCCGAACGACTCGGCGGAGGCCTCCGGCCGCTTCCAGTAGCCGAGCGGGAACTGAGGGTTGGATCCGGCCCGCAGGCAGATCTCGCCGGGCTCCCCGAGGGGCACCTCCTGGCCGTCGGCGTCCAGCAGCGCGACGTCCCAGCCGGGCAGCGGCCGGCCCATGGAGCCGGGCTTGACCGGCACCCCGGGGAAGTTGCCGAGGAGGGGGTAGGACTCGGTGGAGCCGTAGTAGTCCAGCGGCGTGACGCCGAACTGGTCCTGGAACCAGTCGATCAGATCGGTGGTGAGCGGCTCGTTCGAGCAGCACACCACCCGCAGCGACTGGGGGTACCGGCTGCCCGCGTCCTGGACGTCCTGCTTCATCTTGCGCAGGAAGGTCGGGTTGACCAGGGCCGTGGTGACCTTGTTGCGGGCCATGCTCGCCAGCAGTCCCTCGGGGTCGAAGCCGCCGGCGGGCCGGTACACCAGGTGCACGGCGCCCGCCCGCAGCGGGCCCATGAGCTTGGCCATGGACCAGGCCCAGTCGCCGGCGCCGTAGAAGACATCGCCGGGCCGCAGATCGTGGCAGTAGTGGAACTCGTTGTGTCCGAGCAGGGTGCGGTGGGCGTGCACGATGCCCTTGGCCTCGCCGGTCGTGCCGGAGGTGTAGAAGATCAGGGCCGGGTCGTCGGGGGCGGTGTCGGCGGCCTCGTACTCCGGCGGGCGCGCGGCGATCGCCGGGTCGTCGACGTTCACGACGGCGCCGTCGAACCCCTCCGTCCGGTCGAGGGCGGCCGTCTCGGTGACCAGCACCGTGGCCCCGGAGTCGGCGAGCCGGTAGCGGATGGGCTCGTCGGCCCAGAGCAGGGACATCGTCACCAGGACGGCGCCGGTGCGCAGGACGCCGAGGTAGGTGGCCGGGGTGTCGGGGCGCTGCGGCAGCAGGACCGCGACCCGGTCGCCCTTGCGTACGCCGAGGGCGTGGAGGTGGGCGGCGATCTGCCGCGAACGGTCCTGGATCCGCTGCCAGCGGACCTCCTCGCGATGGCCGGTGTGGTCCTCGAAGACGAGCGCGAGCCGGTCGCCGGGATGGCCGTCGGCGACGTCCGCCGCCATGTTGTAGCGGTCCGGGACCTGCCACTGATGGTCTTCGACGAGGCGGCGGTAGGCCTGATCGCCTTCGCCGGAGAGGGCGGCGCCGGGGTGCGGCGATGCGGTGGTCGTCATGGAGGTTCCTCTGGTAGGCGGGGGCGGGCGGGTTGCTACGCGGGGGCGGGCGCGGCGAGGCCCTGGGGCTGCGCGGGCCGGTGCGGTGGGGTCAGCGGCGGCGTCCCGCGAGGAAGCGGGCCATCTCGCGCTGCGGCTCCCCGGTGGCGTAGGCGGCGATGTGCACCTTCTTGGCGGCGTCGATCGCCTCGTCGAGACCGGCGTCGTCGAGCTCGCGGAGCCGGCCCTTGGTCAGCGCGAGGGCGCCCGCCGGCAGCTCCGCGAGGCGTCCGGCCTCGGCCAGCGCCTCGGCCTTGACCTGGTCCTCGTCGACGAGGCGGGACAGCAGCCCGAGCCGCTGCGCCTCCTCCCCGCCGACGAGCCGCCCGGTGAGGGCGAACTCGGCGGTCTTGGCCCGGCCGAGGATGCCGCGCATGGCCCAGATGCCGGTGATGCTCGGGATGCCGGAGAGCACCTCCGGCTGCCCCATCCGGACACCGGCGTGGCCGATGCGCAGGTCGGCGAGGAGCGCGAACTGGAATCCGGAGCCGGCGGCGACTCCGTTGACGGCGGCGATGACCGGCTTGTCCAGGCCGCGCACGGTGCGGAAGAGCAGGCCGAAGTCGTCGATCCACGCCTCGGCGGCGGCGTGGTCGTCGGGGTCGATCGCCGCGGTCTCCGCGAGGTCCTGTCCGGCGCAGAAGGCGCGTCCGGCGCCGGTGAGCACGACGGCGCGGCACGTCTCGTCGCGGCCGATCTCCTCCAGGGCCGCGACGAGCCGGGCGCGCATCTCGCCGGTCCACGCGTTGAGCTTGTCGGGGCGGTTGAGGGTGACCTCCGCGACGTGGACATCGCCGGGCAAGGCGGCCACGGGGTGGTGGGAAACGACAACGGTGCTGGTGGTGCTGCTGGTCTCAGTCATGGGGGCAGGGCCTTTCTGGAGGCATGCGGGGGCCACCGGTGCACAGCGGGGCCAGGGCGGGAGAGTGACGGGAAGGCGTCCGGTGGAGGACGTCCCGTGGGCAGCCATGCAAACAGGCGGCGATGTGATCCAGCCAACACCAATGGGGACTGACGGTGATATCGCAGCGATATGGTTCGGGTCATGGAGCTCCGTCACCTGCGATACTTCGCCGTGCTCGCCGACGAACTGCACTTCGGCCGGGCCGCGGCGCGGCTGCAAATGGCCCAGCCGCCGCTCTCGCAGCGCATCCAGGACCTGGAACGGGAGTTGAACGTCCGGCTCTTCGACCGCACCCGGCACCGCGTCCAGCTCACCGAGGCCGGCGCCCTGCTCCTGGAGCACGTACGGCCGGTGCTCGCCGGGGTCGAGGACGCCCGGGACGCGATGCGCAGGATCAGGCCCGGCGAGGCGGGCGTGCTCCGGGCCGGCGTGCCGCCGGACACCGAGCCGCGGGTGCTGCGCACCCTGACCGCCGAGTTCGCGCTACGGGCGCCGGACGTGCTGCTCGACATTCACGAGTTCACGACCGACGAGCAGTTGGAGCGGCTGCGCAACGGCGAACTCGACGCCGGTGTCGTGCGCCACCCTTCCGACACCGTGGGCCTCGAATCCGGCCCTGTGGCCCGGCGGGAGCTGGGCGTGGTGCTGCACGCCGACCACCCCGCCGCGACGGGCGACGGCCCTCTGCGGCTGCGCGACCTGAACGGGGCGCCGCTGGTGATCTTTCCCCGGGCGATGGCTCCGCGCCTGTACGACCACATGCTGACCATCTGCCGCGACGAGGGCTACCTCCCGGGCTCCATCCGCCACGCGCGCAACCCGAACTTCGTCCACGGCCTCGTACTCGCCGGCCGCGGCATCCACCTCAACGAGCCCCCGTCCTCCCCGCTCACCGAGGGGCTGGTGTGGCGGCCGCTGAACGGGACGGCGCTGACGTGGCAGACGTCCGTGGTGTGGGTGCCGAGCCGCCACAACGAGTCGATCGCCGCACTCGCGGAGGCCGTGCCGAGGGGGCTCGCGGAGGCGGGGCACCGCTTCGAGCAGGCGGGCGCCGACAAGGCCGTCCTGCCGCACCGGCTCTGACCGGCGGTCGCCGGCGAGACGCCGAACGTCTCCGGCAGGTGCCGCCAGGCACAGCCGCCAGGCACAGCCGCCAGGCGCAGCCGCTGGTCAGCACGTACACCACGCCCGTGAACACCGCACGCTCATCAACCGGAGCCGTGCCTCCACCCTGCGGACGGGAAGCAAGCGAAATGCAGTCCCGGACGCACGAAATTCCATCGCCGTGCGGCGGTGTCAGAACTCGACTTGTCGCGTCGACTGGTTCAAATTCGTGCCGATTCGCTCCCGGAGATTCCTGGCGAGAATATTTTCGAGCGTGGACACATCGTTGATGCCGTGTGTGGCGAAGACGTTGAGATCGTCTTGCAGAAGATCGGACCGAGGTTCGATGTCGCGGCCGAGCCAGAGCACGGCGTTGTGCTGCGCGGCGTGGAAACGCGGCCAGGCAGGGCCAGGGTCCTCTCCGCGGATGAAGGCGCCGTAGAGGTTCATGGCTGTGGTGGAGACGCGGGCGAGTTCGTCGCGGTCGATGCCGTCGAAGGCGGGCCACCAGGCCAGGTCCGCGTCTGTGTGGTTGCCGAACAGGAAAGGGATGTCGCCGGTATGCACGGCGTGCAGAGCACCGCCGAGCCCGGGCAGTTCGTAGGAGAACTGGAAGGCCCGTACCCGGATGTTCTGGGACGCCATGTTCTGCGCGATGCGCAGTGAGGAGAACTTGAAGAACGCGAACGACATGATGTCGGACAGGATGCGTCCCGGCGCCGTGTGGTCCGGGTAGAGCTGCTGGTAGGCGCGATATACGCCTGCGGCATGGTCGCCGAAAATCTGGGTGAGCACGGCGAGGACGTCATCGCGGGTGCCCTCGCGCACGGTATCGGAATGGCCGCGGAAGAAAAGCCACTCGTCCTTTGCGAACCCGATGAGGACTTCTTTCCCGTCGAGGTCAAGGGAATCTTCCGCAAGGTGCCGGGACGGCATGTGCGGAATCCAGTCGCCGTCGACGACACCTCCGAGGGGGCGCCACGCCACGGGCGCGTCCGGCGGGAACCAGCGCGTCAGGATGTTCTGGACGGCCAGCAGCCGGTCGGGGTCGATGTCAGCCAGTTCGGCGGCATCGTCGAGGCCCAGCAGGTCGAGGTAGCGGCGGGCAACGGATACGGCGTCAGAGCGTTGCTGGGTGCACCAGGGGTTGAACGGTGACAGCGACTGAATCACCGCCCGGCGGAACAGGCCCTGGGCCGAAGGCAAGGTCAGCAGGTGCGATACGGCTGTCCCGCCGGCCGATTCGCCCCCGATGGTGATGTTGTCGGGGTCGCCGCCGAACACGCTGATGTTCTCGTGCACCCAGCGCAGCGCGGCGACCTGGTCTTGCAGGCCCAGGTTGACTGCCTCGAACAAGGCGTCACTGATCAGGCCGAAGTGCACCCAGCCCAGTGCGCCGAGGCGGTAGTTGGGGCGCACGACGATGATCTGCTGGGTGCGGGCGAGATGCGCCCCGCGTTCCAGGGTGAAGGAGCCGGAGCTGACCGCGTTCGCCCCACCGTGGTAGTAGACGTAGACGGGCAGACGCGAGAGGTCGGCACCTGCGTCCGGGACCCATATGTCGAGATAGAGACAGTCCTCGGCAGCGTGGTCGTGACGGTAGGTGGCGTTGGTGTAGGACGGCCACGCCATGATCCCGGGGACGCCGGGATCGAGCTCGGTGATGAGACGGCTGACGGCCTCTTCGTTGGCGCCGTTGAACTGGTACGAAGCGGGCCCGGGGGTGACTGCTGGGCGGACGCCCTGCCAGGCCGGTGCGGGCTGGGGTGGGCGGAAGCGCTGCGGCCCGACCGGAGCGGCCGCGAACGGCACTCCGCGAAAGACCCGGACCCCGTCTTCCCGGGTTCCCCGCAGACCGCCTTGTGCGGTGACGACGACATCCTTGCTCAACACGACTCCTCTCCGAGACCTACGGACGAAGCATCCGGCCGGACGACAGCCGCGTGGCCCGCCCGGCCTTGACACTGACTGTACGTACGTTCAGGATGCTTGTCGAACGGGGAACATCAGCAGAGGAAGGGCACATGGCAGCACGACGAACGACCACGCAGGCGTCCGGTGCCGCCGGCGAACAGACGGGGCAGCCCTCGGTACGAGTGCGGACACTCCTGCGGGCTGCGGAGAAAGTCTTCGCAGTCGAGGGGTATCACGGTGCGACCATGCGTCAGCTTGCCGAAGCTGCCGGCGTCAGCGTTTCCCTGCTGATGTATCACTTCAAGAGCAAGGAACAGCTCTACTACCAGATTTTCGTCCACCGCCAAAACATCAACGAACAACGACGCGCCCGTCTCCAGGCAGTGGACCTTGACCGGCCGGACGCGCTTGAAGAGATCGTCGCCGCCTTCATCGAGCCGGTTCTGGCACTGCACGACGACCCCGATGACCTGTGGTTCGCCCGCCTGGTGCTGCGGGAAGCCGCCGACCCCTCCAGTCAGCAGCGGCAGGTCATTTCGTCGCTGTTCGACCCTATGGCCAGGGAGTTCATTGCCGCGCTGCGTCGGGTTCTCTCAGAGAAACCCGAAGGGTTCCACGAGTGGGCCTACCTGTTCTCGGTCGGAGCGCTGACGCAGAGTGCTTTCGAAACCCGAATCGGAAATCTTGCCAACGCGCCGTCCACGGGGGACAAGAACGCTTCCCTGCGTTCCTTCATCACCGCCGCACTCCGTTACGGCTGACCTCCCCATTGGTCCGCTGACTGTGGACGGTGAGACTGAGAACTTGCCTCACGTGGTTGAGGCTGGTGCGGCATGGTGTCGTGTCATGGGTGTTGGTCTGTCGCAGCTCGGCGTCGGCTTGCACCCAAGGGAGTCTTGTCTCTGCGGGGTTCACGGACAAACGTGGTCTGACCAGCTTGTCCGGGCGACCGAGGGAATTCCAAGGGACGCTCTCCATATTATCGACGCCGATGGTTCCGTTCGCCGAGCAGAAGGCGACGAGCCGCATACGACCACCGGCCCGCGGTGTCGGGCCGCGGGCCGGGTCTTCGGGTCGAACCAACGGGTTCTGCGTACGGTGCGGGTCCTGCGTACGGGCATACGTGCCGGCCGTACGCAGGGCCCGCGTACGGGCGGTGCTACGCGTGGACCTTGCGGGCGACGGCGCCGTACATGGCAATGTCGCGGTCGTCCACGACCTCCTGGCCCTCCTCGGGCTGCCAGTGGTGGACCTGCGTCAGGCCGGGCTCGACGACGTCCATGCCGGCGAAGAACTCCTCCGCCTCGGCGCGGGTGCGCAGTTGCATCTGCATGCCGCGGCGCCCGTACTCGGCGGCGACGCGGCCGACCTCCTCGGGGGCGAAGTCGGCGGTGCCGATGGTCATGGCGAGGAAGCTGCCGACGGGCAGCGGCTCCAGGAGGCGCTGGACGAGGCGGTGGTCGTCGGGCGGGAGGATGAAGTGCAGAATGCCGATGATCATGAGACCGACGGGCTCGCGCAGATCCAGGAGGCGCTGGAACTCCGGGGAGTTGATGATCGCCTCGGGGTCGCGCATATCGGCGTCGACATAGGCGGTACGTCCCTGGGCGGAGCTGGTCAGCAGGGTGTCCGCGTGGTTCAGGACGATCGGGTCGTTGTCGACGTAGACGATCCGCGCGTCGGGGGCGACCTCCTGGGCGACCTCGTGCAGGTTGGGCGCGGTGGGCAGGCCGGTGCCGATGTCCAGGAACTGCCGGATGCCCTGCTCGCGGGCGAGGTACCGCGCGGCGCGGTGCATGAACTGGCGGTTGGCGCGCATATGGACCGGGAGCGCGGGCCACTCCTGGCACATCAGGTCACCCGCGTCACGGTCCACGTCGTAGTGGTCCTTGCCGCCGAGGATGTAGTCGTACACGCGCGCCGAGTGCGCTTCGCCCGTGTTGATTCTGTCCACTGAAAAGCCCTGATGCGCCATCTCGCTCCTCAAACATTGCTCTGCGTCACCCCGGAGTGTAAGGCTGCCCCTCCCCGGAGTTGACCGGAGGCCCCCGCGAAGGGCCCGGCGGGTCCGGGCCCCGCGCCGGGGAACTCCCGCGCCCCACCCGCCAGTAGCCGCCGCCTGACTGCTCTGAGCTGTGCGGATACGGCGGGCAGAGGCTGGGATGGGGTGGCCTGCCGCGCCCCTGTGGTGGCCTCGGCCGGGGGCGTTGACGCCTTGTACCCCGCTTGTGCCTCTCGTACTCCTCAGCTCCGTACGATCACGGTGCGTACCGAGTTGGTCCGTTGGCGTGAGGCAGAACCGGAAGCCCTGCCTCGCACTCGGGTCGCCGGGTGGCGTCAGCCGGCCGTGGTGGCGCCGCTCGGCTCGCGGCGGACCACGTCCACCAGGGACAGGTCCGTGATCTTCAGGCTCGGGGACACCGCCAGCGTCAGCGTCGAGACGCTCATGAAGGGGTTGAGATGCTCCCAGCCCCAGCCGGTGAGCGCGTCGCGCACCACCCGCGACCGCCGTGCGACCTCGGCGGCCGGGTCCGGGGACATCACCCCGCCGACCGGCAGCGGCAGCCGGGCCGCGACCTCCTCCCCGTGCACGACGGCGACGCCGCCGCCGTCCTCGACGACCGCCGCCGCGGCCGCCGCCATCGCGGCACGGGAGGTGCCGACGGTGAGGAGGTTGTGGCTGTCGTGGGCGTAGGTGGTCGCCACCGCGCCCGGCGTGAGGGTGCGGCCCAGCAGCGGCGCGAAGACGGTGCCCGACCGGCCGTAGCGGTTCCGCACCCGGACCAGCGCGGTCCGGCCCTCCCACGCCACCTCTCCCGCCCGGACCGGGAGTTCGATCTCCGCCGCCTCGGTGTAGGTGTCGCGGGAGTTGACGCGCATGGCCCGGAAGCGGTGCGTGCCGTCGGGGAGGTCGACCCGCCAGCGGAAGCTGTCGGCGGTCTGCGGCTCCACGGCCAGGGTGTCGGCGAGGGGGCCGAGGTCAGGGGCGCCGGTACTCGCCTCCTTGCCGGTACGTACCGCGGCCTCATCCGTCCCGTACATTGCAGCACCCTCCCGAGCCACCTCCCTCCCGCCCGCGAACACCACGGCCGGGTCGAAGTCGACCAGTTCGCCGCGGAGCAGCACGAGGTCGGCCCGCTTGCCGGGGGCGACGACGCCCCGGTCGTACAGCCGCAGCCGCTGCGCCGGGGTCCAGGTCAGGGCGCGCAGCACCGCGGCGGCGGGCAGCCCGGCGCGTACCGCGACCCGTGCGATGTGGTCGAGGTGGCCGGCGCCGAGGATGTGGTCGGCCGCCAGGTCGTCCGTCACCAGGCAGAGCGGCGGCAGTTGCGGCAGGGCGAGCAGCGCCTCGACGGTCTCGGGCAGCAGGCACTTCTCCTGAAGCATCATCAGCATGCCCATCCGGGCCTTCTCCAGGACCACCTCGGTGCGGTTCTTGGTGTGGTCGGAGTCGACGCCGGTGGCCATGTACGCGCTGAGTTCCGCGCCGCTGAGGTTGGGGCAGTGCCCGTCGAGGATCACGCCCTGGTCGCGGGCGGCGGCGACGATGCCGCGCATCCGCGGGTCGTCGGCGACGACGGCGCGGTAGTCCATGACCTCGCCGAGGGCGATGACGCCGGGCAGCCGCAGCAGTTCCGCGATGTCGTCGGCCGACAGGCTCGCGCCCGCGTGCTCCAGCCCCTCCAGGGCGGGTACGCACGAGGGCACGCCCCACAGCTGGGTCTGGGGGGTGCCGCGGCCCGCCTCGATCATCCAGCGCATGGCCCGCGCCCCCGCCACGTTGACGATCTCGTGCGGGTCGGCGAGCACGGTCGTGGTGCCGCGGGCAAGGGTCAGGGCCGCGAAGGTCTGCGGCGTCAGGAACGAGCTCTCGATGTGCATGTGCGCGTCCACGAAACCGGGCACGACCAGCATCCCGGTGGCGTCGACGTGGTCGCGGGCCGCTCCGGGGGCGCCGGGCGGCAGCACGCCGCTGATGGTGTCGCCGCGCAGCAGGACGTCGGCGGCGAACTCCTCGCCCGTGAAGGCCGACACCACCCGTCCGCCGCTGATCCGGATGTCGTGCGGCTGCTCGGTCGTGGAATGCATGGGATGCACACTCCTTGGAGGTTCAGGGGCGGAAGTCGAAAGAGGCGGGCGTCAGGGCAGCAGCGTGTAGAAGTAGTAACCGAGCGGGACCATCACGATCCACAGGCCCCAGGGGATCTCCCGGAACCGGCCGGCGGCGGCCTTGACCAGGACGTGGGAGACGAGCCCGGCGGCGATGCCGGTGCCGAAGTTGCCCCAGAAGACGGTGGTGGTGACGGTGAGCGCGGCCGGGACGGCGTTCGTCGGGTCCTTGAAGTCGACGTTGCGCAGCGCGCCGAGCATCGTCAGCCCGATGTACATGAGCACGGGCGCGGTCGCGGCGGACGGGATGAGCGTCGCGAAGGGCGTGACGAGCAGCAGCGCGGCGAAGCCGCCCGCGGCGACCACCGAGGACAGGCCCGTACGGCCGCCGCTGTCCGCGCCGGCCGAGGACTCCAGGTACGCGGTCATGCTGGGCGCGCCGAGTCCGGCGCCGCCGATCACGGCGGCGGAGTCGACGTAGAACGGGCGCCGGATGCCGGGGAGGTTGCCGTCCTTGTCGGTGAGGCCCGCGCGGTCCGCGACGGCGAGCAGCGTGCCGGTCATGGAGAAGAACTCGGAGACGAAGAACGCGAAGATGTACGGGAAGTACTCGGGTTTCAGCGCGCCGAGCACGTCGATGTGGAAGGCCACGGAGGCGGGGCTGTCGGGTGCGCCGAAGAAGTGGCCGGGCAGTTCGGTCACGCCGAAGGGGATGCCCGCGACGGTCACCGCGGCGATGGTGATCAGGAACGCGCCGGGCACCTTGCGCGAGGCCAGGGCGGTCAGCAGGACCAGTCCGGCGAGGGCCAGCAGCGCGGCGGGCTTCGAGAGGTCGCCGAGCGCGAGCGCGTTGCTCGCGGGCTTTGCGATGACCAGGCCGCTGTCCTTGAAGCCGAGGAGGGCGATGAAGAGGCCGAGGCCGCCGCTGATGGCGTATTTGAGGTTCTGCGGCATCAGCCGCGTGATCAGGTCGCGGATGCCGAGCAGGGTCAGCAGCAGGAAGGCGACGCCGGACCACAGGACCATGCCGAGCGCGGCGTCCCAGGGGACGTGGTCCTGGCCGACGATGGTCACGGCGAGCAGGGCGACGCCGCCGAGGCCGGGCGCGAGGACGAAGGGGAGGTTGGCGAAGAGGCCCATGGCCAGGGTGGCCAGCACGATCGCGATGATCACGGCGGTGGTGACGGGGCCGTGCGGCACGCCGGCCTTGGCGAGCTGGCCGGGGACGACGACGACCGCGTAGGCCGCGGCGATGAACATCGACAGCCCGGCGACGGCCTCGGTGCGGGGGCTGCTGCCGCGGGCGCGGATGTGGAAGCGGCGTTCGAGGAGGCCGGCGGGGGCGGCGGACGCGGCCGAGGCCTCGGTGGACCCGGTACGCGGC
>NZ_JBHVHQ010000174.1:0-12371 GCF_042800135.1 Streptomyces sp. NPDC057654
GGCTCGACCGCGTCGAATCCCTGCTGCGCGAGCCGGGCCGGATGACGGCGCTCCGCGGCATGGGCCGCAGCGCCCCGGCCGACGCGGGCGTGCAACTCGGCAACGTACGCTGCCCGGTCCTGGTCGTGATGGGCACGCTCGACCCCGACTGGGCGGACCCGCGCGCCGAGGGTGCGGCGATCGTCGACGCCCTGCCGCCGGGCCTGGGCCGCCTTGAGATGATCGAGGGCGCGGGGCACTACCCGCACGACCAGTTCCCGGACCAGGTGGTTTCCCTGATGCTCGCTTTCCTCCAACCGGACGCCGCGCCGGACGCCGCCCGTGACTAGGGCCGCCCGTGCCTAGGGCCGGCCTGGACGCGGCGGCCGTGGTCGCGGCGGGCGCCGCCCTGGCCGACGAGGTGGGCATCGCCCATCTGACGATGGGCCTGCTGGCGGAGCGGGTCGGGGTGCGTACGCCGTCCCTGTACAAACACGTGGGCGGCCAGGAGGACCTCAACCGGCGCATCGCGGTCCTGGCGATACGCGAGGCGGCGGACGCCGTCGGCGGCGCGGTCCAGGGGTACGCGGGGCGCGACGCCCTGGCGGCGGCGGCGCGCGCGTTCCGCGCCTTCGTCCTGGCACACCCCGGCCGGTACGCGGCGACCGTCGGCCAGGAACCCGCCGACTCCGACGACCCCCTGGCCATCCAGGGCGCGCGGCTGCTCAACGCGTTCACGGCGGTTCTGCACGGCTACGACATCCCCGAAGCCGACGTGGACCACGCCCTGCGCGCGCTGCGCAGCCTCTGCCACGGCTTCGCCACCTTGCAGGCGGCGGACGGCTTCCAGTGGAGCGCCGACGTGGACGAGAGCTTCGAGTGGCTGATCGCGTTCGCGGACCGGGGTCTGCGGTCGTACGTACAGACCGAATGAACAGGCAACAGCCCGGCCGCAGAAGGGAGTTGAAGAGATGAAGCCCCAACTGACGCCCATGGCCGGGCTATCGTCCTCAGCGGACGTTCACCGTCGCGACGCCGGAGGTCCGCTCGCGCACCGGGTGCTTGTCCTTCGGGGAGAGCAGCCCGTAGACCACGGCACGGTATTCGAGGGCGCCGCCGCGCGCGGCCTTGACCTTCGCGGCGACCTTGGCCTCGCCGTTCCTGTCGGCCACGGCGCCGCAGGTGACCTGGAGCCAGGCCTGCCCGCCGGTACGCCCTTCCAGGCATACGCGCAGGTAGTCGGCGGCGTCGTCGTCCGCGCTCGCGGAGACCGTGAAGGTCTTGCCGACCTGCGCGGTGTGCGGGGCGTTGATGCTCACGTCCCCCTTGGCGAACGCGGGCCCGGCGGCCAGCGCCACCGAGGCCAGCCCCAGCGCGCCGATCACGGCCGCGCGCCCGCCCCGAACCTTCATCCCGGCCTTCTTCGTCCCGGTCTTCTTCGCCCTGGTCATGGACTTACCTCCTGCGGGTCTCCCCCACGCGGACGCCCAACGCGCCTCGCTGCCACCTGAGATGCTCCGCCCGCACCCCCGCGTTCCCTCCCGCCCCACGCCTTTACAGATCCATAGCAAACCTCGGTACCGCGCCCGCCGCGGAACATCGGACTCGTACCTGAGAGCTCATACCTGAGAGCCAGCCGGAAGACCGTTCCGCAGCATGAGGCTGACCAGCCATTTCCCCCATAACCTCACAGTTGGGCTCTCCACTGGGCTCTCCACTGGACTCGTCACTGGACTCGCCACGGAGGGCAGAACGACGGAGCGGCAAAACGGCAGAAGGCCGAGTCATGGACAAACTGGAACATACTGATCGCATGGACCGGGCCGTGAAGGGGACAGCGCGCGGAGCGCCGCGTGCTGTACAGCAGGATCTGTTCACTCCGTCTCCGCAGCCCATGCCGCCCATGGGCGGGCCGAGAGCGCTCAAGCGGCTGCCGCACCTCGCGGTCGCCGCGGTGGCGGTGTTCGCGGCGACCTCCGGTACCGAGGACATCTCGCCGAGGCCCGCGGGCATGGCGCACGCGGCGCTGCTCGTGGCGGCGCTGCGTTGGCCGGTGCCCGCCTGGTGGCTGTCGCTGGCCGCGCTGCCGGTGTTCTCGCTGCACCCTGCCCTCGGCCCGTACACGGGGTGGGCATGGGCCGTGCACGCCGGTCTGCTGCTCCTGGTCGCGCTGCGCAACCGGCCCCGGGTGATGGCCGAGACCGTGCTGCCGAGCGCCGCGCTGCTGCTCGGGCTGCAAGCGGCGAGCGGCGGGACCTGGCCGTGGCGCTTCACCGTGATCATGCTGGGCGTGTTCGCCGTCGTCACGGCCACCGCGACCGGGGTGCGCGGTACGAGAGAGGTCCGCGCCCGGCTCGCGGAGCAGGAATCGGCCCTCGCGCTGGAACGGGCGCACCGCACCGTACTGGAGGAACGCGCCCGCATCGCACGCGAGTTGCACGACGTGGTCGCCCACCACATGTCCGTCATCTCCATCCAGGCCGACGCCGCCGTGTACCGGGTGGCGAAACCGCCCGAGGAACTGGTCACGGCGCTGGCCGACATCCGTACGGGCGCCCTGGAGGGGCTGACCGAACTCCGCCGCCTCCTCGGGGTGCTGCGCTCCGAGGACCGCCCCGGCGGCGGTACGGCCGAGGCCCCGCAGCCCACCCTGGACCGGCTCGACGACCTGCTCACAGGGGTACGCGCGGCCGGGCTCGACGTGACGGCGGCGATCTCCGGGGCCCGGCGCCCGCTGCCCGAGGGCGTGGAGCTGTCGGCCTACCGGATCGTGCAGGAGGCGCTCAGCAACGTCCTGCGCCACGCGCCCGGCGCCACGGCCCGCGTGGAACTCGCCTACACCCACGCCGCCCTCCGCCTGCGGGTCCTCAACGGCCCCGGACGCCGGGCCGCCCGTCCCTCGCCGGGCGCCGGACACGGCATCCTGGGCATGCGCGAACGGGCCGCGATGCTCGGCGGAGAACTCGCCGCGGACGCCACACCCGACGGCGGCTACGAGGTCGCCGCCGAGTTGCCGACGCCCGTCGCCCGGACAGACAAGGAACGGACCGCATGACGATCCGAGTGTTGATCGCCGACGATCAGGCGATGGTCCGCGAGGCCTTCTCGGTGCTGCTCGGCGCGCAGCCCGGCATCGAGGTGATCGCGACCGCCGTGGACGGCCTGGAGGCGGTCGACAAGGCCGCGCGGCTGCGTCCCGACGTGATCGTCATGGATATCCGGATGCCCGGCCTGAACGGCATCGAAGCCACCCGCCAGATCACCCGCCGGACCCACCAGACCGACCAGCCCGACCAGCCCGACCAGCCCGACCAGCCCGCCAAGATCCTGGTCCTGACCACCTTCGATCTCGACGAGTACGTGTACGACGCGCTACGGGCCGGCGCCAGTGGATTCCTCCTCAAGGACGCCTCCGGAATCCAACTGGCCAAGGCCGTACGCACCGTGGCCGCCGGGGACGCCCTGCTGTCCCCCGAGATCACCAAGCGGCTCATCGCGGAGTTCTCCCGGCTGAGCAGCTCGGCGAAGCCGCCCACTCACGTACGTATCGGCGAACTCACCAGCCGCGAGACCGAGGTGCTGACGCTGGTCGCCCAAGGACTGTCCAACGCGGAGATCGCCGGGGAACTCGTCGTCGCCGAGCAGACCGTGAAGACCCACATGGGCAGCATCCTGCACAAGCTCCAACTGCGGGACCGCACGCAGGCGGCCGTCTTCGCGTACGAGACGGGCCTGGTCTCCCCCGGCCGCACCAATCTGTAACCGCCTCTCCCCGCATCCCCCACTGGCTCCCAAGAGCTACCTCTCGGGTTGGCTCTCCGGCGTGATTCTTTCCGTCCCCGGTTTTCCTACGTTGAATTCCGAGGCCGGCACGGAATGGCGCGGCCCCCGAGAAAGGTAAGGGAAATGCCCGTACGCAGTCGTGGAGCCGATCGTCGAACCGGTCATCGAGCCGGTCGAAAAGCCGCCGCCGTCCTGCTCGCAGGTGCTGTCGCCGCAGGCGTGAGCACGCTGAGCGCCTGCGGTTCGGACGCCCCGGCATCGGCCGCCGCCGCGCCGAAAGACCAGCAGGAGGGCCTGGCGCTGCCCACTCCGACCGGCGAATACGCGGTGGGCCGCGACTCGGTGCACCTGGAGGACAAGAGCCGCCGCGACCCCTGGGTGCCGAAGGCCGGGAACCGGGAACTGATGGCGTCGATGTACTACCCGGCCCAGAAGGGAACCGGGAAGCCGGCCCCGTACATGAGCACCGCGGGGGCCCAGGCGTTTCTGAAGGAGATGGGGCTGGAGGAGATCCCCGCCAAGGCGATCAGCGGCGCCCGGACCCACACGTACGCCGACGCGAAGCCCGCGTCGGGGAAGTTCCCGCTGGTCGTCCTCTCGCCCGGCTTCAAGACGCCGGGCGCCACGCTCACCGGCCTGGCGGAGGAGCTGGCCAGCCGCGGCTATGTCGTCGCGGTCGTGGACCACGCGTACGAGGCCGCGGGCGTCGACTTCCCCGGCAAGGGCATCCTGCCGTGCGCGGCCTGCGGAAAGGTCGGCCCCACCACCTTCCAGCCCGCCGCGGAGGGCCGCGCGAAGGACGTCTCCTTCACGCTGGACCAGCTGCTGGGGAGCGCGTCGCCCTGGAAGCACGCGGACATGGTCGACAAGCGCAAGGTCGGGATGGCCGGGCACTCCCTGGGCGGCGCCAGTACCGCCGCCACGATGGCCAAGGACCCGCGGGTGCGCGCCGGGGCGAACCTGGACGGCCCGTTCATCAACTCCGGCAAGAATCCCGGCCTCTCCGGACGCCCGTTCCTGATGATGGGCACCAAGGCCGACCACAGCCCCGGCGGCGAGGACACGACGTGGGACGCGGCGTGGAAGGGGCTCGACGGCTGGAAGCGCTGGGCCACGGTGGCGGGCGCCGACCATTTCGCCTTCACCGACCTGGCCCCGTTCGCCGGCCAGTTGGGCGAAGACGACCCGAAGGGCCTCCCCGGCAAGCGCGCGGCGGATATAGCCCGCGCCTACGTAGGCGCCTTCTTCGACAAGCAACTCCGCGGCAAGAACAGCCCCTTGCCCGACGGCCCGAGCAAGTCCAACCCGGAGGTCGCCTTCCAACACCCCGACACCCGAAAGGCCGCGCCCCGCCGTTGAACGCACCCTCGCCCGGTCACCTCGGCGACGGGCCGAGTCACCCGCCGCCGGGCAGGGTGAGCGCCAGCTTGCCCGTGACGCGGCCGTCAAGGAGGTGCCGGACGGCCGCGGCGGTCTCGGCGAGCGGGTAGACGCGGGCCACGACGGGGCTGAGCGTGCCCGCGTCGATGAGGGCGGTCAGGTCGCGCAGCCCGTCGGCGTGCTCGGAGGCGAGGAAGGCGCCCAGGTGCTGCCGGGTGAACGGGGACAGCAGCTGGGCGCGGAGCAGCCGGTCGATGCCGCCGAGGCAGCGGCCGTCCGTCTCGGCGCCGGTGAGGACGAGCCGGCCGCGGGGCGTGAGGGCGCGGCGCAGGTCTCGCAGACGGCGATTGCCCGCGATGTCGATGATGGTGTCGTAGCGGCGCGGTCCGGCGAGGAAGTCCTCGCGGGTGTAGTCGATCACGTGGTCGGCGCCCAGTGCCCGTACGTCGTCGAGCTTGGGGGTGCTCGCGACGGCCGTGACCTGGGCGCGGAAGGCGTGGGCGAGCTGGACGGCGAAGCTGCCGACACCGGCGGCCTGGAGACACTGAGCATGCGCAGACTCGGCGAGGCCGTCGGCGTCGAGGCGATGTCCCTGTACAACCACGTGGCGAACAAGGAGGACCTGCTCGACGGCATGGTCGACCTGGTCTTCGGCGAGGTCGAGTTGCCCGCGCCGGGCGACGGCTGGCGCGACGCGATGCGGCAGCGGGCGAACTCCCTGCACCTCGCGCTGTCCCGCCATCGCTGGGCGATCGGGCTGATGGAGTCACGCCCCACCCCGGGCCCGGCCGCCCTGCGCCACCACGACGCCGTTCTCGGCAGCCTGCGCCGGGGCGGCTTCTCCGTCCCCCTGACCGCCCACGCCGTCTCGGTCCTCGACAGCTACATCTACGGGTTCGCCCTCCAGGAGAAGACCCTGCCCTTCGACACCCCGGAGGAGACCTCCGACCTGGCGGAGTCCATCATGAGCGGCTTCGACGACGGCGAGTACCCGCACCTGACCGAACTCGCGACCACTCACGTCATGCGGCCCGGCTACGCCTACGGCGACGAGTTCGCCTTCGGCCTGGACCTCATCCTCGACGGCCTCCAGCAGCAGATGGCGAACCGGTGAGGGCGGACCGGTGAGGGCGGGAGGTGTCGCGGCGGGCGCCCGGCGACCGCCGCAGTGGCGTAGCTAACTTCTGCAAGCATCCGCTTGCAGAAGTTAGCGGGAATGGTGCAGCATCGACGCATGGCATCACTGAACGTCGGCAATCTCGGCGAGTTCCTGCGGGAGCAGCGGCGCAGCGCGCAGCTGTCGTTGCGGCAGCTCGCCGATGCCGCCGGGGTGTCGAACCCGTATCTCAGCCAGATCGAGCGCGGGCTGCGCAAGCCGAGCGCGGACATTCTCCAGCAGCTCGCCAAGGCGCTGCGGATCTCCGCCGAGACGCTGTACGTGCAGGCCGGAATCCTCGATGAGCGGGACCGGGACGAGGCCGAGGTGCGGAGTGTGATCCTCGCCGATCCCTCGATCAACGAGCGGCAGAAACAGGTGCTGCTCCAGATTTACGAGTCCTTCCGCAAGGAGAACGGGCTCGCGCCGGACCACGAAGACGGCGACGACGAAGCAGGCACATCCTCTAGCTGATCCGGGAGACCATCGCCATGGCCATCGCCGAAGACATCCGCAAGACCCTCACCGACCCGAAGCCGCTCTACGCCGCGGCCGGGGCCGCCGACGCGACCGCCGAGAAGCTCGGGCAGCTGATCGCCGAGGCGCCCGGTTTCATCGCCGAACTGCGGGAGACCGACCCCAAGGCCGTGCAGGAGCGGGTCACCAAGCAGGCCAAGGAGGCCCAGGTGACCGTGCAGACCAAGGTCACCGAGGTGTTCGGGTCCCTCGACACGGACCTGAGGAAGTGGCGCGACACCGCGCAGGATCTGGCGCTCCAGGGCGTGGGCCAGGCCGTCGGGTACGCGGCCAAGGCCGGCGAGACGTACGAGAAGCTGGCCGAGCGCGGGCGTGAGGCCGTGCAGACCTGGCGCGGCGAGGCGGCCGAGGAGGTCGCCGAGATCGCCGTCGCCATCGAGCCCGACTCCGAGGAGAACTCCTCTCAGGACGGGTCGAAGGGCGCGGCCAAGGACAGCGCCGCGAGCGGCTCCGCCGAGCCCAAGGCCGCCGCCAGGAAGCCCGCGGCCCACAAGCCCGCCGCCGCGAAGAAGCCCGCCCCCAAGAGCGCCGACCAGTAGGCCCCGCGAACGGGCCGGGCACGCCCCGCGTGTCCGGCCCGTTGTACGGGTACGGTGGCGGCGTGCGCCTGCCATGACGGCGGTACGGGCCCGCAAGGCCCCAGGACCAGAGGACTGAGAGGTGAACGGCGTGCTGGTGCAAGCCTTCGGCAACGTCATGTCATGGGTGTCGATCGCCCTGCTGATCTTCACCCTGGTCGCGTTCATCGACGCCGCCGTCCACCGCGAGGACGCCTACCGCGCGGCCGACAAGCAGACCAAGCCCTTCTGGCTGATCATCCTCGGCATCGCGGCCGCCGTGAATCTCTTCATGGGCATCCTGTCCTTCCTGCCGATCATCGGGCTCATCGCCACCATCGTCTACATGGTGGACGTGCGCCCCGCGCTCAAGCAGGTCTCCGGCCGACGCGGGCCCCGCCGCCGCGGCGGCTCCAGCTCGGACGGTCCGTACGGGCCGTACAACGGCGGCCGCTGACGCGGCGGGCGGGCCTCACCCCCGGTCCAGCAGCAGCACCGCCACGTCGTCCGTCAACTCGCCCCCGTTCAGGTCCCGCACCTCCGTGACCGCCGCGTCCAGCAGCTTCTCCCCGCGCAGCCCCTCCCCGAGCTGACGGCCGATCAGTTCGGCCATCCCCTCCTGCCCGAGCCGCTGCGTGCCCGCGCCGACGCGCCCCTCGATGAGGCCGTCGGTGTACATCAACAGGCTCCACTCCGGGCCCAGTTCGAGGTCATGCCGCGGCCAGCGGGTCTCCGGCAGCAGCCCGAGGGCCGGGCCGCCGTCCTCGTACGGGAGCAGCAGCGGTAAGCGCTGATCCGGCCGTACGAGCAGCGGCGTCGGGTGGCCCGCGAGGAACATGCCCGCGCTGCCGCCGTCCGGCGCGATGTCCATGGTGCAGAGCGTCGCGAAGATCTCCTCGTTCGCGCGCTCGTGCTCCAGCACCCGCTGGAGCGTCGAGAGCAGTTCGTCGCCGCTCAGCCCGGCGAAGGTCAACGCCCGCCAGGCTATGCGCAGTTCGACGCCGAGCGCCGCCTCGTCCGGGCCGTGCCCGCAGACGTCGCCGATCATCGCGTGCACGGTGCCGTCGGGCGTACGCACCGTGTCGTAGAAGTCGCCGCCGAGCAGCGCCCGGCTGCGGCCGGGGCGGTAGCGGGCGGCGAACCGCAGGTCGGAGCCGTCCAGCAGCGGGGTGGGCAGCAGGCCGCGCTCCAGCCGGGCGTTCTCCTGCGCGCGCAGCCGCGATTCGCTCAGCTGCCGCTGCGCGACGTCGGCGCGCTTGCGCTCGACCGCGTAGCGGATCGCGCGGCTCAGCACCCGTTCGTCCAGCTCGTCGCGGAAGAGGTAGTCCTGCGCCCCGACCCGTACGGCCTCCGTCGCCCGTTCCACGTCCGTCTCGGCGGTCAGCGCCAGCACCGCGTGGCGCGGCGCGAGCCGCAGCACCTGCCGCAGCGTCTCCAGGCTGTCCGGCGCGGGACCGTCCCCGCCGTCCCCGCCCTCCCCTCCGTCCGCGTACCAGTCGCCCGCCTCGCGGCAAGCGCCCGGCAGCGCCAGGTCGAGGAGGATGCAGTGCACGTCGTCCGTGAGCAGCCGCTCCGCCTCGGTGAGGTTGCGGGCCGTACGGATCCGTACGGGCTTCCCCGACGCGTCCAGCATCTCGGGCACGGTCAGCACGCCCGCCGGATCGTCCTCGATGACGAGCAGCGAGAGGCCGCCGTCGAACTGCGCGGCGGTCCGGGGCCGCGGCAGCGTCCGTGCCTCGTCCGGCGGAGCCGCCCGCGGCCCTGGCACGGGTACGGACATCGGTTCGCTTCCCTTCCCTCCCCCATGAATCCATGGCACGCCGGAGGGCACGGGGCCCCGGGAGGCGCGGCCCCCTCAGGGCGCGGCGGCCCGTTCGATCAGCGGGCCACCGGACGCGACCATAGCGCCAGGGCGCGGCCCAACGGAATGGCATCACGTGATCCGCCCGCGTCATATGAAGCCCCCGGCCAGGCATTTCGCCTGCCACGCGACAATCGGGCAATGACAAACATCACGCTGGTCCAGGGCGGCATCGCCGAAGGCCGCTTCGTCCTCTTCGGCGCCCCGGCCCACGCCGCCTTCGACGACGTCCTGCGGGGGCTCCGCTGACCCCGCCGTCCCTCGACGCTCCCCGCCCCACGTCACGCGTCGGGCCGTACGACCCCCAGCACCGGCATCGAACCCGCTCCCGCCAGCGTCACCTGGCGGCCCGGCCGCGGCGCGTGCACGATGGCCCCGCCGCCGACGTACATCCCGACATGGCTCGCGTCGCGGAAGTAGATGACGAGGTCGCCGGGGCGCATGTCACGCGGGTCGACCTTGGGCAGCAGCCGCCACTGCTCCTGCGAGGTCCGCGGTATGGAGCGGCCCGCCGCGGCCCACGCCTGGAGGGTGAGCCCGGAGCAGTCGAAGGTGTTCGGGCCGACCGCTCCCCATACGTAGTCCTTGCCGATCTGCGCCGTCGCGAACGCGACCGCCCGCTTGCCCCGGTCGCTCGCCGCGCCCCCGCCGCCCTTCGGCGCCCCGGCGCCGAGCCATTTCTCCTGCGCCGCGTACGCCCGTTCCTCCTCCAGCTGCCGCAGCCGGTCGCGCTCCTTCGCGGCCAGCCGCGATTCGAGGTTCTCGGCCGCCTGGATCCGCCCCTCGATCTCCTTCTTGGCGTCCGCCTTCTTCTCCCGCTCGTCCGCGAGCTTCTCCCACTGCTCGCTCGCCGCCTTCGCGTACCCGTCGAGCGCGGTCCGGGTGGCGGCGAGGTCGACGATGAGGCCGCGGGCGGCCTGCTGCCCCTTGTGGGCGAGGGCCGCGTCGTCGAGGAACCGGCCCGGGTCGCCGCCGAACAGCAGCCGGGCCTCGGCCGGCAGCCCGCCGCTGCGGTACTGGGCGCGGGCCATGGCCCCGGCCCGGTTCCTGAGCCCGTCCATCCGCTGCTGCGCGGCCACCACCGCCCGCGCGATCTTCAGGATGGCCCGCTCCTGCTCGCGCTGCCGCTCGCCCGCCGCGTTGTACGCGTCCGTGGCCGCCTCCGCCTTGCGGTAGAGCGCGTCGATCTCCGCACGCACCTGCTCCAGGTTCCGGGACCGCGCGCCGGGGTCGCCGGGGCGCGGCGGTGCCGCGTACGCGGAGCCCGGCCAGGTCTGCGCCCCGGTCACACACGCGAGAGCGGCCGCGACGACCACCGCGCCCCGCGCCGCGGCCCGTACCCGCACGGCTGCTCGCACGCGCACCGCCGCACGTACCGGCGCGGCTGTCCGTACCGACGCTGCCGCCTGTACCGGCGCTGCCGCCCGTACACGCGGAACCGCCCGCTCCCGTCCGGCTCCCCGCTCGCCATCGACGTTCATCACCCGTCAGCCTCCGCTTCGCGCAGCCCATACCTGACGTGCCGTCACATAGGCTCGGATGGTGCCATGCCGCCCCGCGATGCGACAGAGAGCGGCCCGTATTCGCACAGCCTTCCGCCGTCGCGCCCCCGCGCCGCCGCTCTTTCCGGGCAGCGCCCGGCGTCTCCGCGCTCCCCCGCGACCGCCCTTACGCCCGCCGGAGCCGCCCCCGCCCGGCAGGCCACCACACTGACGGCCGAGGTTCACCCCCCGTTCACCCACCCCCTTCGACCACTTCACCTGTTCTGCCTAATTTCGGCCGTACACCGTGCGAGTCGGACCGTCCGAGGTCCGCGTCGCCCAGCAGAACTCCATAGCTGGCCCCCGTGCTGGACAGCCAGGCTGAACAGCGCAGACTCCCGTTCGACAACCTCTTCGCACGCCGCCCCAGCGGCGGCTCCCGGAAGGAACCCCCGAAAGTGAAGCTTCAGCGCAAGAACCGGCTCCGCGCCGCCGCCTTTGGCGCCATCGCCGTCTCCGGCGCCCTGGTCCTCACGGCGTGCGGCTCGGACAACAACAGCGGCGACGGCGGCAACTCCGCCTCCAGCAAGGCCGCGGGCAACATCAAGTGCGAGGGCAAGGGCGACCTGCTCGCCTCCGGCTCCACCGCCCAGAAGAACGCCATGGACCTGTGGACGAAGAACTTCATGGCGGCCTGCCCCGACATAAAGATCAACTACAAGGGGACCGGCTCCGGCGCGGGCGTCCAGGAGTTCCTCCAGGGCAAGACGGCCTTCGCGGGCTCCGACTCGGCGCTCAAGCCCGAGGAGGTCACGAAGTCCAAGGGCGTCCTCAAGGGCGGCCAGGGCATCAACCTCCCCATGGTCGGCGGCCCCATCGCGATCGGCTACAAGCTGTCCGGCGTGAAGGACCTCGTCCTCGACGCCGACACCCTCGCCAAGATCTTCGACGGCAAGATCACCAAGTGGAACGATCCCGCGATCGCCAAGCTCAACAAGGACGCGAAGCTCCCGGACCTGAAGATCCAGGCGTTCCACCGCTCCGACGAGTCGGGCACGACCGACAACTTCACCAAGTACCTCAAGGCCGCCGCGCCGAAGTCCTGGTCGTACGAGCCCGCCAAGGCGTGGGCCGCCAAGGGCGGCCAGTCCGCGGACGGCTCCGCCGGGGTCTCCTCGCAGGTGAAGCAGAACGAAGGCGCCATCTCGTACTTCGAGCTGTCCTACGCCACGGCCAACAGCATCGACACGGTGAAGATCGACACCGGCGCCGCCGCCCCGGTCGCCGCCACCTCCGACAACGCGTCCAAGGCCATCGCCGACGCGAAGGTCGTCGGCTCCGGGAAGGACCTCGCCCTCAAGCTCAACTACGCCACCAAGGCCGAGGGCGCGTACCCGATCACCCTGGTCACGTACGAGATCGTCGGCGACAAGGGCAACAAGGCCGACACCCTCGCCGCCACCAAGTCCTTCCTGACCTACGTCTCCTCCGAGGCCGGCCAGGCCGGTCTCAAGGAGCTCGGCTACGCGCCGCTCCCCGCGGAGATCGCCGCGAAGGTCCGCGCGAACGTCGCCACCCTCTCCTGATCCGCGTGCGGCCGGGCCCCGGGGGCCCGGCCGCACCATCCGGTGCACCGC
>NZ_JBHVHQ010000175.1:0-12319 GCF_042800135.1 Streptomyces sp. NPDC057654
GGCCTGCCCCGTCCCGCCCGTACGCACACTCTCCGCACCGCCTCCCTGAAACCGTGCCATCGGCGGCACGACAAACGACAGGAGGAACCGCCGTGGCGTCAGCGCCCAGGTTCAGCAAGCGCGGCACCAGCCGCCGACAGCCACGGGAACGACGATGGCGATGGCGGAACGCCAGGACGGAACCGCCGCACCCCGTAGACCAGTTGCTCCCACCCGGCAAGCTGATGGCCAGCGGGTTGCAGCACGTCGCCGCCAGCTACGCGGGGGTGGTCGCGCCGCCGCTCGTGCTCGGCGCGGCCGTCGGTCTCTCACCCCGCGACCTCACGTTCCTGGTGAGCGCGGCCCTGTTCACCGCGGGCATCGCGACGCTGCTGCAAACCCTCGGGTTCTGGCGGGTCGGCGCGCGGATGCCGTTCGTCAACGGCGTCTCGTTCGCGGGCGTCGCCCCGATGATCGCGATCGTCGACGCCCAGGACGACCGTGCGCACGCCCTGCCCGTCGTCTTCGGCGGCGTACTCGTCGCCGGGGCGCTGGGCTTCCTCCTGGCCCCGTACTTCTGCCGGCTCGTACGGTTCTTCCCGCCGATCGTCAGCGGCACGGTGATCACGCTCATCGGGATCACGCTGCTGCCGGTGTCGTTCGGCTGGATTCAGGGCGGCCACCCGGAGCGGCCCACGCCGATGACCAACCTCGCGCTGGCGGCGGCGACGCTGGTGATCGTGCTGGTGCTGCGGCGCGTGCTGCGCGGCTTCTTCCAGCAGATCGCCATACTGCTCGGCCTGGTGGCGGGCACGCTGATCGCGATCCCCGCCGGGGCCGTCGACTTCGCGGCGACGCGCCAGGCGGGCCTCGTCGGTTTCCCGACGCCCTTCCACTTCGGCGGCCCCGAATTCCAGCTCTCCGCGATCATCTCGATGTGCATCCTCATGCTGGTCTGCATGACGGAGTCCACGGCGGACATGCTGGCGCTCGGCGTGATCGTCGGCCGCCCGGCGGACGAGCGGACCATCGCCGCCGGGCTCCGCGCGGACACCCTGTCCTCCGCGGTCAGCCCGCTCTTCAACGGCTTCGCCAACAGCGCCTTCGCACAGAACATCGGGCTCGTGGCGATCACCAGGGTGCGCAGCCGGTTCACCGTGGCGGCCTGCGGCGTGATGTTCATCGTGCTGGGTCTGAGCCCGGTCTTCGCCTCGCTGATCGCCGTCGTGCCGCAGCCGGTGCTGGGCGGCGCGGGCATCGTGCTGTTCGGCACCGTCGCGGCCGGCGGCGTCAATGTGCTGCTCGGGGCGGGGCTGGAGAAGGCCGACAACCTGCTGATCGTCGCCACGTCGCTCGGCATGGGCATGATTCCGGTGATCTCCCGGACGTTCTACGACAATGCCGCCATTCCGGAGAGCCTGAAGATCATTCTGGACTCGGGGGTCAGCGCCGGGTGTTTCACCGCCGTCGTGCTCAACCTCGTCTTCAATCACTTCGGGAGGCGGCGCGGGGAGGGGGAGGGGGCGGCTGGGGCGGCCGGAGCGGTGGAACCGTCGGTTCCGGTGACGGGCTGAGGCGGGTGCGGAGGCCCGTACGCCCACAGATACATCGGATGTGTAATCGCCAGCTTCCCCATGGACCGCCGGAATCCACCCCGAACTCCCCGTTGACATCCCACCTTTAGCGGCCCTAAGTTCCGTACGCGGCCGGCCGGCCCTCCTGCACGCCCACCGTCCAGTCCAGGAGCCGCCATGCGTACGAAGCCCACGAGACCGCCCCGTCACCGATCCGTGCGGGGAGCGCGCGTGTTCGCGCCGCTGCTCGCTGTCGCGCTGCTGGCCGTAGCACTGCCGGCAGCCGCGGCCACGTCTCGTCCCGCCCAGGAAGCCGACCCCGCGCGTCAACAACCGACCACCGGCCCCGGTGCGAATTTCGCGGTGGACGACCCCTTCACGTCCGACCGCACGAGTTGGTGGCGGCAGGACCGGTTCGGGATGTTCATCCACTTCGGCGCGTACTCCAACCTGGAGGGCGAGTACCGGCGGCCGGATGGGACCGTCTGCCGCGACGCCGAGTGGATCAAGCGGCAGTGCTCCATTCCGATGAGCGCGTACGAGAAGCAGGCGAGCGCCTTCGACCCGGCCGGCTTCGACGCGAAGGCGATAGTCAAGGCCGCCAAGGACGCGGGGCAGCGGTACATCGTCATCACCGCCAAGCACCACGAGGGCTACGCGATGTGGCCCACCAAGGTGAACAAGTGGAACCTGCGGGACCACTCCGCCTTCGACAAGCGCCGCGACATCATGCGCGAACTGAAGACCGCCGCCGACCGGGCCGGCATCAAGCTCGGCTTCTACTACTCGATCTGGGACTGGCACGACCCCGACTTCGCCGACCCGGCGACCTTCCCCAAGTACCGGAAACGGATGTACGCCCAGCTCAAGGAGCTGGTCAAGGGGTACGACCCGGCGCTGCTCTGGTTCGACGGCGAGTGGGACACCGACAACCCGAACAACCCCTGGACCGCCCGCGACGGCGAGTCCCTGGAGTCGTATCTGCGCGGCCTCGACCCGAAACTCATCATCAACAACCGGGTCGGCAAGCGCCGCGTGACCGACGGCGACTACGGCACCCCCGAGCAGGAGATCCCCGCCGCGCCGGTGGACGGCCAGCTGTGGGAGAGCTGCATGACGCTCAACGGGCACTGGGGCTTCGCCAAGTACGACCAGGACTGGAAGTCCTCCGCCACCATCACCCGCAACCTCCTCGCCACCGCGAGTCGCAGCGGCAACTACCTCCTCAACGTCGGCCCCGACAAGCACGGCCGCGTTCCGCAGCCCTCCCTCGATCGGCTGCACGACGTCGGGCAGTGGCTGCGTACGGCCGGACAGGGCAGGGCGGTGTACGGGGCCGGGTACGCCGGTCTCGTGGAGGAACCGTCCTGGGGCGCGGTCAGCCGCTCCCGCTCCGGCGCGGGCGACAAGCTCTACGCGACGGTGACGGACTGGCCGGCTGCCGGAAAGCCGCTGCACTTGGCGGCGAGGGCTCCGTTCAGGGTGACGGGGGCACGGGTGCTGGGCAGCCGACAGCCCGTCAAGGTCGAGCAGGTAAAGGGCGGTTACGACCTCACCCCGTCCGGAGGCCCGGCCAATCCCACCGCCACGGTGATCGAACTGACCGTCAGGACGCCGAGGTCCGCGCCGAGGGGCCACGGCAGCGGACTGCGGGCTGACATCTTCGCCAATGACACGCTCAGCGGCCCGCCCGCGCTGACCCGTATCGATCGCACGATCAACTACGCCTGGAAATTCAGCGGTTCACCCGCCCCGAGCATCCCCGCCGACCACTTCTCCACCCGCTGGACCGGCTCGATCCAACCGCGCTTCAGCGACACGTACACCTTCACCACCGTCTCCGACGACACCGCCCGAGTCTGGATCGACGGCCGCCTGGTCATCGACAACACCAAGCCGCACGACGCCACGATCGACAAGGCATCCGTCCCCCTGCGCGCCGGCCACAAATACGCCATCCGCGTAGAACACACCGAACAGACCGGCGAAGCCACCATGAAACTCCTCTGGTCCAGCCCCAACCAACCCCAGGAAATAGTCCCCGCCACTCAGCTCTACCGCCACTGACCAATCACCCGCCCCAGCGGAGTGGGCCCCGGTGCCTCAAGAGGGGGCGCCGGGGTTCGCTTAGAATTCCTAACAAAGTGGTCCTGGAATGTGGGTGGTTGTGGGGTTGCTTACTGATGCACGAAGAAGCAGAGCTTCGCGCTGCTGCACTGGTTCCGCCGGTTACGCATCCGCTGGGAGATCCGCGACGACATCCACGAAGCCTTCCTCGGTCTGGCCTGCACAATCATCTGCTGGCGACGACTGAAGAACCTCTCGCTTTGTTAGGAGTTCTAAGGGGAGCACACAGGGCCGTCGCCGGTCGACCGGGGCCGGGCCGGCTCGAAGCACCACTTGATCACGGACGGGGCGTGGCACATCGCTCACGGTCGTACTGACCGGCGGGAACCGCAGCGATGTCGCCCAGCTCATCCCCCTGCTCGACGCCATCCCGCCCACCCGCGGCAGCGAGCGCCGTCGGTCAGGGGGAGCGGAGGCGGGACACGATCTTGCGGCCAGGTCAGCGCGGCCCTGTGGGACAGGCACCTCGCAGGAACTGCGACACCGCGTTGTCCACGAGCCCTTCGAGCCGTCCCGGCTCGATCATGCCGCTGTTGACCATGGACGTGATCCCCAGGACGGTGGCGTAGATGATGAGCCCGACGTCCTCCGGGTCGCCCCCCTCCAACTCGCCGTGCGCCTGGCCCTCTTCGATCAGGTCGGTGATCTGCCCGAACGCGGCTGCGGCGGCCTCGGCGACTGCGGTCGCCCCCGGGCGGTACTTGCTGGAGTTCATCAGTTCGGTCAGCGTGGCGTTCTCGGTGGCGAACCGGGCGTAGGCCCACGCGAACGCGTGCAGGCGAGCGGGCAGGTCGCCCTCGTCGTCGATCTCGTCCACCGCGGCCCGCAGCCGCGCGCCCAGGCGGACAAACCCCGACTCCGCGAGGGCGTCCAGCAGTGTACGGCGATCCGCGAAGTGCCGGCGGGGCGCCGCGTGGCTCACGCCGATGTCCCGTGCCAGGTCCCGCAGGGAGAGCTGCTCGATGCCGTGGGCCCTCAGGCTGCGCTCTGCCGCGTCGAGGAGCTCCGTACGGAGATTCCCGTGGTGGTAGGGCCGCTGCTCGGTGGTGTCAGGCATGGGGCCAGCCTACTCGGCTCAATGTTTCCATTGACAACAATGTTGTCGCTGACTACTCTCGTGGTGTGTCCAGATTCTCCCTCGCCGACCTTCCGGACCTGACCGGCCGCACCGCCGTCGTCACCGGCGCGAACAGCGGTATCGGGCTCGTCACCGCCCGCGTTCTCGCCGAGCGCGGTGCGCAGGTGGTCCTGGCTGTACGCAATCAGGAGAAGGGGGAAGCGGCGGCGGCGACCATGACGGGCCCGGTCCGGGTCCGTGCCCTCGATCTCGCCGACCTCTCCTCCGTCCGGGCGTTCGCCCACGGCCTTCCGGGCCCCGTCGATCTGCTGGTCAACAACGCCGGCCTCTCCCTGGGGCCGCTCTCCCGGACCGCGGACGGTTTCGAGTCGCAGTTCGGGACCAACCATCTGGGCCACTTCGCCCTGACGAACCTGCTCCTTCCGCGCATCAAGGAGCGGGTCGTGACGGTGGCTTCGCTCGGGCATCGAATCGGCTCCCTGGACTTCTCCGACCTCCAGTGGGAGCGCAGGCCGTACCGGCCGAACGCCGCCTATGCGCAGTCCAAGCCGGCCAACCTCCTGTTCGCCGCCGAACTCCAGCGCAGACTCAGCCGCGCGGGGTCACGCGTCATCTCGATGGCGGCGCATCCCGGCATCTCCTCGACGAACCTGATGCGAGCGGAGGAGAAACCCTCCCTCGGCTACGGCGTCGAGAGACTCCTCGTCGGGCTTGTCGCCCACAGCGCCGAGGCCGGCGCCCTGCCCACGCTCTACGCCGCCACCGCGGACCTCCCCGGCGACAGCTATGTCGGCCCCGACCGGCTGTGGGGCATGCGCGGTGCGCCGACGCCGGCCGGACGGGCCACCCGAGCACATGACGGCTCGGCGGCACGGCGGCTGTGGGAGGTGTCGGAGGAACTGACCGGCACGTGCTTCCCCCTCGATGCGCCTACGCCCCCTGCCTCGTGAAAGGAACCGCCGCTGTGGCCCGTCCACGGAAAGACCTGCGGAAGAACACTCAGAAGAACGAACTCATCGTCGTCTCCGGCGCCTCGTCGGGCATCGGAGCCGCGACGGCGCAGGCCCTCGCCGCGATGGGCTACCACGTCCTCGCCGGGGTACGCACCGACAGCGAGGCGGACGCCGTCCGGGCCGACGGCGTCGAACCGGTTACCTTGGACATCACCGTCCCGGAACACATCGAGGCCCTGGCCCGGCGGATCGCCGACGACCCCGAGCAACGCGTCCTGCGTGCCCTGGTCAACAACGCGGGGATCGAGATCAACGCTCCCGTCGAGGTGCTGCCCCTTACCGTGTGGCGCGAGCAGTTCGAGGTGAACCTCTTCGGGCACATCGCCGCTATCCAGAGGCTCCTCCCCCTCCTGCGGCGGAGCCGGGGCAGGATCGTCAACATCAGTTCCGTGGGCGGGGTGGCCGCGCTGCCCCTCTTCGGGGCGTACGCGGGAACCAAGTTCGCCCTCGAAGCGGCCAGCGACTCCTTGCGCCGCGAGGTCTCGGCGCACGGTGTGCAGGTGGTCGTCGTCGAGCCCGGCGGCGTCCGGACCGAGATGGCCGCCCGCAGCGGTGACATCTCCCTCGAACTCGCCGCCGGGATGAACGCCGAGCACCAGCGTCTCTACGGCGACCTCATCAACGCGACGGTGTCGTCGAACACCGCCTTCCTGGAACGCGCCGTACCTGCGGCGAAGGCGGGGGCCAAGATCGCCAGGGTGGCGACCACGCCCCGCCCGCGCGCCCGGTACACCCTCGGCAGGGATGCCGCCTTCATCATCCCCCTCGCCCGTTTCCTGCCGACCCGGCTGATGGACGGCATCCTCGCGATGAGCCACCGGTCCCGGAACCCGAAACCCGCGCCCACGCCCGCACCCGAGTCAACAGGGAGTCCTTCATGAGCACGCTCGCCGACCGCATCGAACTGAGCGAGCTGATGGGCCGCTACGCCGACATCGCCGACCTCAAGGACTTCACCCGCCTCCCTCCCTCGTCTACAGCGACTCAGCGACCCTCGACTTCTCCTCGGTCACCGGCCTGCCGCCCATGACCGTGCCGCTCGACGAGTACGTCCAAGCGCTGGGCCAAGCCTTCGCCCCCTTCTCCGCCACCCACCACACCGTCACAGGTCACGTCGTCGAGTGACGCCGGTGAGGATCACCGCCGGCGGGGTGCCGTGCCCTTCGGTGATCAGGTGGTGCTTGGATCCGCGCCGGGCCCCGGTCGATCGGCGACGGACCCGTCTGGAGCCCCCTTTTTCAGCGCCCGCACGTGGCTGGAGTCCACCACGCAGCGGGACCAGCCCAGCCGGGAGGCGGCGTGCAGCTCCGCTACCAGCCCAGACTCACCTCATGGTGTTAGGGACTCTTAGGACGTGCAGATAAATAAGTTGCGCGCTCCGCGACTTGATACGGCAGGTCATTGCGATGAAGGGCAGCACGTTGTTTATCTGCGAGCCCTTAAGCTGATCTAGCAAATATCGGGGGGCGGGGTATGGACACAGATGTAGAGACGCACCAGGTACGCCCGAGAGGGCAGCGGCGTTCGAGTGCGCTTGGAACCCTGATAGCTACGTTGTGGGTGCCGTTTGCGACTGTTGTCGGGGTGGTCACGTCGTGGCAGGTGCAGGGGATCGACAGTGACTGGGTCGATCGGCAGCAGGCGGCGTGTCGGCGGTTGCCCTTTCCGAAGATGGAGTATGTGGCCGCGTGGGCGGGGCCGGTGATCGGGATTTCGGCGGTTGTCGTCTGTGTGCTGCTCGCCAAGCGGCTCCGGCGGCGCGGTGTCCGGCTGGCGGAGGCGAAGCTGGGAATCGTGGCCCATATCGGTGCGTGGGCCGGTGTGCTGACGATTCCGCTTGAGCTCTTTCTGCTGTACGCCACGTACTCGCCTGTCGACTCGGGGCCGGTCCTGGGCGACTGCGGATAGGCACTGCTCGTGGAACAGGGCAGCGGCTCAGCGTAGGAGTTCGTATGCCGGGAGGGTGAGGAAGTCGGCGTAGGTTTCGTTCAGGGCGACGGTGAGGAGTAGGTCGTGGGCCTGTTGCCAGCGGCCGGTGGTGAAGGCTTCTGGGCCGATTTCGTCGCGGATTGAGGTCAGTTCGGCGGCGGCTACTTCTCGGGTCAGGGCGGCGGTGGCTTGGATGGTTTGGCCGTTGTAGTCGAATTCGACGCCGGCGTTGATCCATTGCCAGATCTGGGAGCGGGAGATCTCGGCGGTGGCGGCATCTTCCATGAGGTTGAAGATGGTGACGGCGCCCTGGCCGCGCAGCCAGGCCTCGATGTAGCGGATGCCGACCTGGACGGCGTTGCGCAGGCCCTCGAAGGTCGGTGCGGCGTCCAGGGAGTCGATGGCGATCAGCTCGGGCGCGGTGACGTGGACGTCCTCGCGCAGCCGGTGCTTCTGGTGCGGGGCGTCGCCGAGTACCGCGTCGAAGCAGGCGCGGGCGACCGGCACCAGGTCGGGGTGGGCGACCCAGGAGCCGTCGAAGCCGTCGCGCGCCTCGCGGTCCTTGTCGGCCCTGACCTTCTCGAAGGCGACCTTGTTGACCTCCTCGTCGCGGCGCGACGGGATGAACGCCGCCATGCCGCCGATCGCGTGCGCCCCGCGCTTGTGGCACGTACGGACCAGCAGCTCCGTGTACGCGCGCATGAACGGTGCCGTCATCGTCACCGCGTTGCGGTCCGGCAGGACGAACTTCGCCCCGCCGTCGCGGAAGTTCTTGACGATCGAGAACAGATAGTCCCAGCGGCCCGCGTTGAGCCCGGAAGCGTGGTCCCGCAGCTCGTAGAGGATCTCCTCCATCTCGTACGCGGCGGTGATCGTCTCGATCAGGACGGTGGCGCGCACGGTGCCCTGCGGGATGCCCAGGAAGTCCTGCGCGAAGACGAATACGTCGTTCCACAGTCGTGCTTCGAGGTGCGACTCGGTCTTGGGGAGGTAGAAGTACGGGCCCTTGCCTGCGGCGATCAGGCGTCGCGCGTTGTGGAAGAAATAGAGGCCGAAGTCGACCAACGCGCCGGGCACGGCTGAGCCGTCGACCGTCAGGTGACGTTCCGTCAAGTGCCAGCCCCTCGGCCGCACCACTACGGTCGCCAGTTCCTCCGACGGTCGCAGCGCGTACTCTTTACCCTGCGGTCCCGTGAAGTCGATGCGCCGCTCGTAGGCGTCGATCAGATTGAGCTGGCCGAGTACGACGTTCTCCCACGTCGGCGCGGTGGCGTCCTCGAAGTCGGCGAGCCAGACGCGGGCGCCCGAATTCAGCGCGTTGATCGTCATCTTGCGGTCGGTCGGCCCGGTGATCTCCACCCGCCGGTCCTCCAGCGCGGTCGGCGCCGGGGCGACGCGCCAGCTGTCGTCCGCGCGGATGTGCGCGGTCTCCGGCAGGAAGTCCAGCGTGCTGGTACGGGCGATCTCCGCGCGGCGCGCGGCGCGCCGGGCCAGCAGTTCGTCGCGGCGCGGCGTGAAGCGGCGGTGCAGTTCGGCGAGGAAGGCGAGGGCCGCGTCCGTCAGTACCTCCTCCTGGCGGGGGAGGGGCTCGGCGTGGACAGCGGCGGCCGGCGGAGGCGGCGGCGTTGACGCGGACATGAGCTGTCACTCCTTCGTGCGGCCTGATGCCATGACACTTCTGGCCAGTGGTACTTCTGTCCAGTGGAGAATAGTTTTCTCATGGTGGAAGTTCAATGGCTTGTTGATGTTGCCCCGCGGGACGCCCCGGTGGCAGCCGACGCTCACTCCAGCAACGTCAGGTCCTCCGGTGTATCGATGTCATCCGGCGCGGCGACGTCCGCACACTCCACGAGAGTGATCTCCTCGGCGTGCGCCCGCAGATACGCGCGCGCCCCGCGGTCGCCCGTCGCGCTCGCCGCCACCTCCGCCCAGCGCTCCGCACCGAACAGCACCGGGTGCCCACGCCGCCCGTCGTAGGAAGCGGCCGCCAGATCCGCACCCGCCCGGTGCGCCGCCAGCACTCGCGCCACCGCCGCGGCCCCCATCCCCGGCTGGTCCACCAGCATTACCAGGACCGCCGACGCCCCACTGTCCTCCAGCGCACGGAGCCCGACACGCAGCGAAGACCCCATGCCCTGTGCCCAGTCGGGGTTGACCAGCGGCTCGTGCCCGGTCAGCGCGGCCAGGTCGGTACGGGCCCGTACCCGCTCGGCCGCCGCGCCCAGCACCACCCGCACCGGCGCGCAGCCGCCCGCCAGGAGTTCCCGTGCCGCCCGTTCCACCAGTGGTGTGCCGCGCTGCTCCAGCAGCGCCTTCGGCCGGCCCCCGAGCCTGCGCCCGCCGCCCGCGGCCAGCAGCAGCCCGGCCACGGATGTCCGCTCGTCCTCAGTCGTACGTGCCATGGTCCCTGCATACCGCATGCAGCCGTCCGTATGCTCGTACGTCCGTACGGACCCGCCTTCCGTACGGGCTCAAATGGTGCCCCCGTCAACGGCTTCGCGCCGAAGTCCGGCGGCCGTGATCACGCTGCGTGGGTTCTCCCGTCACCGTCCGGCGCGGTGCGGCGTCTGGCGTGACGGGGGCAAGCCGTGGCCTTCGCTTCACTCTCGGGCGGCCCTTCTGCGGTCTGATTTTCGCTCAGAGTGTGGCGTGTCGCACGCAAAGTGGCGTTAACTGATCCGCGGTCACGTGCACGCTCCACGCAACTCGTGGAGCGCGCGCGGGAGTCGACGAGCACGAAGGGGAGGACTGTGCCGGTAAGTCAACGGACGGGGCAGGGCGTGCCTTCGGGCGCCGTGCGGGTGGAAGGCGCCGTAGTCGTGGAGCAGAGGCGGAGGGTCGGTGCCGGTGCGGACCCGAGGGTGAGAGGGCTGGGCGTCGCCGTATCGCGGCTCCGGCGTGAACTCGCGGTGCACCCGGCCGAGTTGTCGGACCGGGCCGTGGCCGAGGATGAACTGGCGGTGCTGGCCGCGATGGCCCGTACGGGTGAGCTGGAGCAGCCCCGGCTGCACCGCTCCCTGCTCCTGGTGGCGGGAGCCCTGGGTTCGGTGAGCGCCTTGGCCCCGGCCCTGCGGGAGGTCCGCGACGCGGTCGACCTCTGCGGTCGGCGCGCCGGTCCGCAACAGGGCGGCTGACGCCGCCGTTCCGCGACCGCCGCCATGCGACGCATCGGCCCCCGACCAGGCGTGGAAGGGGGCCGGTGACGGTACGTCAGGACCGTCGGCCCTGCTCCGTACCCGTACTCGTCAGCTCCGTCGCGAGCTCGCCCGCCACCTTCTGGAGCAGCGGCACGATCGACTCCGTCGCGGCGTCCGTGACGCGGCCCGCCGGGCCCGAGATGGAGATGGCGGTGGCGGTGGGGGAGTCCGGCACCGGGACCGCCAGGCAGCGGACGCCGACTTCCTGTTCGTTGTCGTCGACCGCGTACCCCGTCTCGCGGACCTGGCCCAGCGCTTCGAGGAAGCCCTCGGGCGTCGTGATCGTCTTCTCGGTCGCGGCCGGCATGCCCGTACGGGCGAGGAGCGCGCGCACCTCGTCGTCGGTGGCATGGGCGAGGAGCGCCTTGCCGACGCCGGTGGAGTGCGGCAGCACCCGCCGCCCGACCTCCGTGAACATCCGCATCGAATGCTTCGACGGCACCTGCGCGACGTATACGACCTCGTCACCGTCGAGGAGCGCCATATTGGCGGTCTCGCCGGTGCCCTCCACCAGCCGCGCCAGATACGGGCGGGCCCACGTGCCGAGCAGCCGGGACGCGCTCTCGCCGAGCCGGATCAGGCGCGGGCCGAGGGCGTAGCGGCGGTTGGGCTGCTGGCGCACGTAGCCGCAGGCGACGAGCGTGCGCATCAGCCGGTGGATCGTCGGCAGCGGCAGGCCGCTGCTGGTGGCCAGCTCGCTCAGCCCGACCTCGCCGCCGGCGTCTGCCATCCGCTCCAGCAGATCGAAGGCGCGCTCCAGCGACTGCACGCCTCCGGTGGGCGCGGTTTTGGGCTCGGCGGACGAGGGCACGAGACGGGTCCTTCCGGGACGGGTGACAGCAGCCTACCGGCCCGGAGCGATCTCCGTACCGGCCGTGCGGAAGCCGTTGTGGCCGGTCAGAGCCCGTGTGTCGGTCGGGGTCTTGACGGGTTCGGGTGTCGACTGGAGACTGCGCCCCAAGCGCACGGATTCAACAGAACGTTGAAGAACTGAAGAACGCCGCAGCGAAGAGAACTGAAGAGCAGCGAAGAGAAGCGAAGAGAAGCGAAGAGAACAACGGGAGATAGACGAGACAGGGGACCGGATGCCCGAAACGGAACTGCTGCTCCGCTCGCGACGCGTCGTCACACCCGACGGGACGCGCCCCGCGGCCGTCGCCGTCGCCGCCGGCCGGATCACGGACGTACTGCCCTACGACACCGCCGCCCCGCCCCGCGCCCGTACCGAGGATCTCGGCGACGCCGCCCTCCTCCCCGGTCTCGTCGACACCCACGTGCATGTGAACGACCCCGGCCGCACCGAGTGGGAGGGGTTCCGCACCGCCACCCGCGCCGCCGCCGCGGGGGGCGTCACCACCCTCGTCGACATGCCCCTCAACAGCGTCCCGCCCACCACCACCCCGCATCACCTGCTGGTCAAAC
>NZ_JBHVHQ010000176.1:0-12217 GCF_042800135.1 Streptomyces sp. NPDC057654
GTCTTCGCGGGCGCCTTCGTCGCGGCGGTCTGCTTCGCGGTGACCGCCTTGGCCGTGGCCGTCTTCGCGGTGGCCGCGGCCACCGTCTTCTTCTTCGCGGGCGCCTTCTTCGCCGCCTTCCGCGTCGCGGGCAGCGCCGCGTCGCTCACCCGGTCGCCCAGCAGGTCGCGCAGGAACTTTCCGGTGTGGCTGGCCGGAACCGCCGCGACCTCTTCGGGCGTGCCCTCGGCGATGACCAGTCCGCCGCCGCTGCCGCCCTCCGGGCCCATGTCGACGACCCAGTCCGCCGTCTTGATCACATCGAGGTTGTGCTCGATGACGATGACGGTGTTGCCCTTGTCGACCAGCCCCGACAGCACCTTGATCAGCTTGCTGATGTCCTCGAAGTGCAGGCCGGTGGTGGGCTCGTCCAGGACGTAGACCGTACGGCCCGTCGAACGCTTCTGGAGCTCGCTGGCGAGCTTCACGCGCTGCGCCTCGCCGCCGGACAGCGTCGGGGCGGACTGCCCCAGCCGCACATAGCCGAGGCCGACCTCGTGGAGGGTGCGCAGGTGCCGCGAGATCGTCGGCACCGACTCGAAGAAGTCGAGCGCCTCCTCGATGGGCATGTCCAGCACCTCGGCGATGGACTTGCCCTTGTAGTGCACCTCCAGGGTCTCCCGGTTGTAGCGCGCGCCGTGGCAGACCTCGCACGGCACGTACACGTCCGGCAGGAAGTTCATCTCGATCTTGATGGTGCCGTCGCCGGAGCAGTTCTCGCAGCGGCCGCCCTTGACGTTGAAGGAGAAGCGCCCCGGCAGATAGCCGCGGACCTTGGCCTCCATCGTCTCGGCGAAGAGCCTGCGCACATGGTCGAAGACGCCCGTGTACGTGGCAGGGTTGGAGCGCGGCGTACGGCCGATGGGCGACTGGTCGACGTGCACGACCTTGTCGACGAGGTCGTCGCCGTCCACCCGGGTGTGCCGGCCGGGCACGGACTTGGCGCCGTTCAGCTCGCGGGCCAGGTGGGTGTAGAGGATGTCGTTGACCAGCGTCGACTTGCCCGAACCGGAGACTCCGGTGACGGCGGTCAGCAGCCCGAGGGGGAAGGACACGTCGATGTCGCGCAGGTTGTTCTCGCGCGCGCCGTGCACCGTGAGCTGCCGCTCCACGTCCAGCGGCCGCCGGACGTCCGGGGTGGCGATGGCCCGCTTGCCTGCCAGGTACTGCCCGGTGATGGAGTCCTTGTTGCGCAGCAGCTCCTTCAGTGAGCCGCTGTGCACGACCTTGCCGCCGTGCTCACCGGCGCCGGGGCCGATGTCGACCACCCAGTCGGCGACCTTGATGGTGTCCTCGTCGTGCTCGACGACGATCAGGGTGTTGCCCATGTCGCGCAGGCGCACCAGGGTCTCGATGAGCCGGTGGTTGTCGCGCTGGTGCAGCCCGATGGACGGCTCGTCGAGCACGTACAGGACGCCGACCAGGCCGGAGCCGATCTGTGTGGCGAGCCGGATGCGCTGGGCCTCGCCGCCGGAGAGGGTGCCCGCCGCGCGGTTCAGCGACAGGTAGTCGAGGCCGACGTCGACGAGGAACCGCAGCCGTTCGTTGACCTCCTTGAGCACGCGCTCGGCGATCTTCTTCTCGCGGGCGTTGAGCTTCATGCCGCGCAGGAAGTCCGCGCACTCGCTGATCGACATCGCGGAGACCTCCGCGATCGACTTCTGCTGCACCGTGACGGCGAGGACGATCGGCTTGAGGCGCGTCCCGTCGCAGGTGGGGCACGGCACCTCGCGCATATAGCCCTCGAAGCGCTCGCGGCTGGAGTCGCTCTCCGCCTCGGAGTGCCGCCGCTTCACGAACGGCACCGCGCCCTCGAAGGCGGTGGTGTAGGCGCGCTCCCGGCCGTAGCGGTTGCGGTAGCGGACCTCGATCTGGGTCTTGTGGCCGTTGAGCAGGGCCTTCTTGGCGCGCTGGGGCAGGCCGGCCCAGGGGATGTCCATCCGGAAGCCGAGCTCTCCCGCGAGCGCGCCGACCAGCCGGTTGAAGTAGTCCTTGGTGTGGCCGTGCGACCAGGGGCTGATCGCGCCCTCTTCGAGGGTCTTGTCCTCGTCCGGGATGATCAGCTCGGGGTCGACCTCCATGCGCGTGCCGATGCCGGTGCAGTCCGGGCAGGCGCCGAAGGGCGAGTTGAAGGAGAAGGAGCGGGGCTCCAGCTCCTCGAAGGACAGGTCGTCATACGGGCAGTAGAGGTGCTCCGAGTACATCCGCTCGCGCTCGGGGTCGTCCTCGGCGAGATCCACGAAGTCGAGGATCACCATGCCGCCGGAGAGCCCGAGCGCGGTCTCCACCGAATCGGTGAGCCGCCGCTTGGCGCTGTCCTTCACCGTCAGGCGGTCGATGACCACCTCGATGGTGTGCTTCTCCTGCTTCTTGAGCTTGGGCGGCTCGGCGAGCTGGATCGTCTGGCCGTCCACCCGGGCCCTGCTGTAGCCCTTGGTCTGGAGGTCGGAGAACAGGTCGACGAACTCGCCCTTGCGCTCGCGCACCAGCGGGGACAGCACCTGGAAGCGGCTGCCCTCGGGCAGCTCCAGGACCTTGTCCACGATGGCCTGCGGCGACTGCCGGGAGATCGGGCGTCCGCACTCGGGGCAGTGCGGCTTGCCGATGCGGGCGAAGAGGAGCCGGAGGTAGTCGTAGACCTCCGTGATGGTGCCGACCGTGGAGCGCGGGTTGCGCGAGGTCGACTTCTGATCGATGGACACCGCCGGCGACAGGCCCTCGATGAAGTCCACATCGGGCTTGTCCATCTGGCCCAGGAACTGGCGGGCGTAGGAGGAGAGCGACTCGACGTAGCGACGCTGCCCCTCGGCGAAGATCGTGTCGAACGCGAGCGAGGACTTGCCCGACCCCGAAAGCCCGGTGAAGACGATGAGGGAGTCACGGGGGAGGTCGAGCGAGACGTTCTTGAGGTTGTGCTCGCGAGCGCCACGGACGATGAGACGGTCGGCCACGCCGGTAGGCACCTTTCTTGAGAGCTGCGGGATGCGCCGCACCCCGGACCCAGGGTATGGGGGGCGTCGCTCGGATGTCGTATCTCGTGCCTCCCCCGAGTCTATAGCACGCACATTCGATTCACGGCCGGAGCCGACTACCTTCACCCGAACGGGTGGCCGCCGCTAGGGTGCCGATCATGAGCGATTTCGCATCCGACATTGCCGCCGTACGGGCCGCCACCGACCGCCTCCTCACCGGGGCAGCCGCGCTCGACGACGCCGGGGCCGCCGCCCCCTCGCTGCTCCCCGGCTGGACCCGCGGCCATGTGTTCGCGCACATCGCCCGTAACGCCGACGCCATCACCAACCTCCTCACCTGGGCCCGCACGGACGTCAAGACGCCGATGTACGTCAGCGCCGAGGCCCGCGACGCCGACATCGAGCGCGACAGCACGCGCCCGTCGGCCGCCCACCTCGACGACCTCCGCAGCAGCGCCGCCCGCTTCGACGAGGCCGCGTCGGCCCTCTCCGCGGAGCAGCAGGAGTACGTGGTGGAGATGCGCAACGGCGTCATGGAGCGGGCCGCCATGCTGCCGTACCGCCGCCTCGTGGAGGTCGAGCTGCACCACGTGGACCTCGGGATCGGCTACGGGCTGGAGGACCTGCCCGCCGCCTTCGTCACGCGGGAGATCGGATTCATGGCCGACGTGAAGCTCGCGGGCCGCGCCGAGGTGCCCGCGCTGCGACTGACCGCCTCCGACGGGAGCAGTTGGCGTACGGGCCGCGAGGACGGCGACGCCGTCACCGTCACGGGCTCCCCCACCGACCTGCTCGGCTGGCTCGTGGGCCGCGGGGACGGGGCCGGGCTGGAGGTCCGGGGCGGTTCCTCCGGGGGCCTGCTGCCCGCGCTGCCGCCGCTATAGGGTTGGGGACATGACGTACAGCGGAGCGGTGAAGGTCGGCGGACCGGCGGACGTACACGAACTGACCGAGCTGATGATCTCCAAGGTCGCGGTCGGCCCGATGGACAACAACGCCTATCTGCTGCGCTGCCGCGCGACCGACGAGCAATTGCTGATCGACGCCGCCGCGGAGCCGGCCACCCTGCTGAACCTGATCGGCGACAGCGGCATCGCCTCCGTGGTCACCACCCACCGGCACGGCGACCACTGGGGAGCGCTGCGCGAGGTGGTGGACGCCACCGGCGCCCGCACCTACGCCGGGCGCCACGACGCCGAGGGCATCCCGGTGCCGACCGACGTGCCCGTCGAGGACGGCGACACGATCCGGGTGGGCAATGTCGAGCTCACCGCCCGCCACCTCGTCGGCCACACGCCGGGCAGCATCGCCCTGGTCTACGACGACCCGCACGGCCACCCGCACCTGTTCACGGGCGACTGCCTCTTCCCCGGCGGCGTCGGCAACACCTGGGGCGACCCCGAGGCCTTCGGCCGGCTGCTCGACGACGTCGAGAACAAGTTGATGTCCGCGCTCCCCGACGAGACCTGGGTCTACCCCGGCCACGGCGGCGACACCACCCTCGGCGCCGAGCGCCCGCACCTCGCGGAGTGGCGCGAGCGCGGCTGGTGACGCCCTCTCGGCAGAGGGCCGGTCAGCAGAGGACCGAGGCGTGGCGGGAGTCGTTGTACGAGCACGAGTCGGCCTTCGACCCGTTCGCCTTGCGCAGCGTCGCCGTGTCCCGGTCGTTGTTCCAGACGTAGGCCCGGCGGTCCTGGTAGCGGTTGGCGGCGGTGTCGTCGCCCCGGCCGGTGCGCACCTTCACCGACTTCCCGGCCTTCAGGGTGTAGGAGCCGAATGTGTACCGGTGCCGGGAGGCGTCCGTCAGCGTCCAGTTCCGCAGGCTCACGGCGCGGCTCGTCGAGTTCTTGATCCGTACCCATTCGGCGTTGAGGCTGGAGTTGGAACGGGTGTCCTTGCCGGGGCTGTTGTAGTAGATCTCCGCGATGTGCACGGAGGGCGCGGCGGACGCCGGCGCGGCGGCGAACAGGGTCGCCGCGGCCGTGCCCGTCGCCAGAACGGTGGCTGCTATGCGGTGGCGCATGGGTCCCCCCTCAGGACGAGCGGCTCCGATCGCGGGCCGCTGTGCGGACCACGGTAGCGGCGCGGCCGTCGGACGGTTCCGCTCCGGAACGGCTGTCATCGCAGGGCCGGTGGCGCCCGCGTCAGACCCCCAGGCTGTCCTTGCGCTCCTCCGCCTCGGCCTGCTTCTTCGAGGCCCGCAGGCTGGTGACGGTGGTGATGATCAGGACCGCACAGATGACGCCGAGCGAGACGGGGATGCTGATCTCGGGGACGTGCACGCCGGATTCGTGCAGCGCGTGCAGGACCAGCTTCACGCCGATGAAGCCGAGGATGACCGACAGGCCGTACGAGAGGTGGACCAGCTTCTTCAGCAGGCCGCCGATGAGGAAGTACAGCTGACGCAGGCCCATCAGGGCGAACGCGTTGGCGGTGAAGACGATGTACGGGTCCTGGGTGAGGCCGAAGATCGCCGGGATGGAGTCGAGCGCGAAGAGGACGTCGGTGGTGCCGATCGCCAGCATGACGACCAGCATCGGCGTCATCAGCCGCTTGCCGTTCTCGGTGATGAACAGCTTGGTGCCGTGGTAGACGCTGGTGGAGGGGACGCGCCGCTCGACCGCCTTGAGCAGGCGGTTCTCCTCGAATTCCTCGGCCCCCTTGTCCTCCTTGCCCTCCTTGTCGCCGCGCGCGTCCTGGATGAGCTTCCAGGCCGTCCAGATCAGGAACGCGCCGAAGAGGTAGAAGACCCAGGAGAAGTTGGCGATGATCGCGGCGCCCGCGCCGATGAAGATCGCCCGCAGGACGAGGGCGATGAGCACGCCGACCATCAGCACCCGCTGCTGGTAGACCGGCGGGACCGCGAACTTGGCCATGATCAGAACGAAGACGAAGAGGTTGTCGACGCTCAGCGACTTCTCGGTGATGTACCCGGCGAAGAACTCGCCCGACGCCTGGCCGTCCCCGAACACGAAGAGGCCGAGCCCGAAGAGCGCCGCGAGGGCGACCCAGACGATCGTCCAGACGCCCGCCTCCTTGATGGAGACCGCGTGCGGCTTTCGGCCGCCGATGAAGAAGTCGGCGGCGATCAGGGCGCACAGCCCGACGATCGTCAGCGCCCACGCGTTCAGGGAAACATCCACTGCTGCTCCTCCGGCAGAGTCGTACGGCACTCACAGCGTCGTCGCTGCCGGAGGTCCCGGTCCGTTGACACGCCAGCCATGACCTCCGTACGCCAAAGAGTACAGGAACAGCCAAGAACAGGTAAAAGAAAGGGCAAATTAGCAGGTCAGCGGCGGTGGGCTTGCAATGCCTGACCGACCTGCCGGATCACCTGGCCCAGCACCTCGCTCCCCCGCGGCACGGCAGGCGGCTCGTACGTCCAGGCGTGCCCGACCCAGGGGTCGGCGAGGTGGTCGTCGGGGACCGGCGTGAGGCGCAGCAGCGCCCGCCACAGCGGATCGAGCACCGGCCCGTACTCACGGGCGTCCTGCCGGTCGGCCACCATCATCAGATGGACGCCCACCGACGGCCCCTCGTCCGCGAGGTAGCGCAGCTGATTGACGGCCCGGTCGTCGAAGCCGTGCGGGAAGTCGTTGACGATCAGCATCTGGTCCGCGGTGTCGAGATCGCGCGGCAGCGAGTCCACGGCCCCGCTGCGGACCGCCATCTGCACCAGGTCGACGCGGCGCGTGAGCCGCGTCAGCGTCTCGGCCACCCCTCGCGCGCCTGCAGCCGGGGGCTCCCGGAGCGCGCCCGACCGCAGCAGCGGCGCGAGCGAGGCGCCCGCCGCGCCCGCCGGGTCGATCACCTGCACCGCGAAGTCGCCGACCGGATGGACCGCGAGCAGCCGCGCGGCGTGCGCCACCGCGGTGTCCATGGCCAGCCGGCGCACGTCGGCCGACGCCATCAGCGCCGCCTCCGGGGCGCCCGTACGGCCGCTGTCGATCCACAGACCGCGCTCCAGCGGCAGCCGCATCAGCATGGGGATGCGCAGGTCGTCGCGTTCCGGCAGGCGCAGATCGCCGAGGCGCAGGGCCATCGGGCTCTCGAACGGCACCTGGTAGCCCTGCCAGACGGGGCTGTCCCACCGGGCGTAGGCGGGCGGCAGCGCGTGCTCGACGACGTCGGACTCGGCGGCGAGCCGGCCGAGGTCGCGGTCGAGGACGGCGCGGGCCTGCGCGACGAGCCCGGTCTGCTTGCGGCGCGCCGCCTCGCGGGCGGCGTCGGCGGCCGGGCCGACGCGCGTGCCGGGGTCCGAGAGGATCTCGTCGAGTTCCCGTTCCATGCGCGACTCCGCGAAGTCCACCGCGCTGCGGTACGCCGAGACCGTACGGGCCAGGTCCTCGAACATGCCCCAGACCTGGTTGTAGAGCCGCTCGTCCATCGTCCAGCCGCCGGCATCGCCCGCTACGGGCGCGGGGGGCCGCTCTTCCGCGCCGGGCTGTGCCGCCGGGCCGGGCTGTGACGGCAGGACGGGCGGGGGCACGGGAGGCCGGCTGGTCGGCGCGCCCTGTGCGGGCTTCGCGGGCCGGCGTCGGGGATGCCGGTAGTCGATCGGCCCGGAACCGGGCGCGGCGGGCGGTTCGGTCGATTCGTTCTTGCCGTCGGGGTACCGCGCCCGCTCGCCCTTGTCCCTGTTCCGCGCGGGCCGCGGCGGCGGGGTGATCGAGCGGGCCGCACCCTGGTCCACCGCCGCCTCGATGACGGCGGCCAGCTCGGCGGCGCCCGGCAGCCCCTGGTCGTGCAGCATCGCGGCCAGCCCGCCCGCGTAACCCTGGCCCACGGCCCGTACCTTCCACGCGCCCTGCCTGCGGTAGAGCTCCAGCGCGACGACCGCGGACTCGGAGTCCAGGTCCGTGATGGTGTACCCGGCGACCTCGGTGCCGTCGAGGCCGGTCACGGCGACGAACGGCGCCGCCATCGCGCCGAACCGCGCCGGGCCGCCCGCGCCGGACGGCAGCGCGAGCAGCACGCTGACCCGGTGGGCGGCGGCGGGGAGCGCGTCCAGGTCCACGGCCAGCCGGTGGTCGGCGGCGGCCTGCTGGGACACCTCCAGGCCGGGGAGGTGCGGGGCGGCGGGGTGCGCCACCCACCCGGCGTCTGCGGCCCGGCCCCGCTCGTCACCGAGCACGGCCCCGGCCACGACCGGGCCGCCCGCCGAGACCCGGATCTCCAAACGGGTCTGAGGCAGCGGATGGTTCTGGCCCCGGACCAGTTCGGCCGTCATCGGTGCGCCCCCTCGCTATGTCGTTCGCGGCCATGCCCCTCGCGCACAGCCCTGCCCGCCGGCCCGGCGGTTCACCCCCGCCGAGCCCCGGCCGGAGCCCTCGCCCCGGCCCGCTCCCGGCGCCTACAGGCTGGGCAGTATCGCCGGCATCAGGTCCTGGAAGGTGCGGCCGTCGGCCGGGAGGCCGATCGCCGTCATCTGCCAGCCGTCGCCGGACCGGTGCACCTTCGCCATGATCTGCGCGGTGTACGGGCCGCCGCCGTCGAGGGTGTAGCGGGCCAGCTCCTGGCCGGTGTTCTCGTCCAGGAGGCGGCAGAAGGCGTTCTCCACCTCGGCGAAGGTCTGGCCGGTGAACGAGTTCACCGTGAACACGATCTGGTCGATGTGCACCGGGACCCGCTGGAGGTCGACGAGGATCGCCTCGTCGTCGCCGCCCTTCCCCGCGCCGCCGACCCGGTTGTCGCCGGTGTGCTGGACTGAGCCGTCGTTGCTGACGAGGTGCTGGAAGAACACCACGTCGACCGGCTCCCGCTCGGCGAACAGCACCGCCGAGGCGTCCAGGTCGATCTCCTTCCTGCGCGAGCCGAACAGGCCGCGTCGGGGAGCCGCCTGCCAGCCCAGCCCCATCCGCACCGCGGTCAGGGTGCCCCCGTCGGCCTTCTTCAGGCTGATGCCCTGCCCCTTGGCCAAGTTGACCGTCACGCGCTGTCCCTTCTCGATGTACCGGTGTCCCCGCGGCCGCGCGCCGGGCGCGGCCTCCTCGCACGACCCTATGCACTGGTGCTCCCGGTGCCACCGGTCGGAAGCGGTTTGTGGCGTTCTTGCAACACGTCCTGGCGGCACTGCCTCGCAGGCGCGCCTCCGTGACGGGTCCTCGCGCTGCGCGTCCTCGTTCCCCCGCGTTCTGGCGCCCCCGCGTCCTCGTGCCGCGTCACGGCCGTCGGCCGCCTACCGCCCGTCAGGCGATGCCTGCCTCCCTCATCTGCCGCAGCTCCTTCTTCAGCTCACCGACCTCGTCGCGCAGCCGGGCCGCGACCTCGAACTGCAACTCGGCGGCCGCGCTCCGCATCCGCTCCGTCATCTCCTCGATCAGCTCGGCCAGCTCCGCGGCGGGCCGGTCCGTGAGCGGGGCGTCCTTGCCGGCGGCCGCCTTGCCGGACTTCCCGGCCGCCGCCGTGGGCACCGGGGCCTTGCCCTTGCTCTTGTCGCCCTGCCGGTAGCCGGTGCCCAGCAGCTCCTGGGTGTCGATCTCCTCGCGCGCGATGGTCGCGACGATGTCGCCGATCTTCTTCCGCAGCGGCTGCGGATCGATCCCCTTCTCTTTGTTGTACGCGATCTGCTTCTCCCGGCGGCGGTTGGTCTCCTCGATGGCCTTCTCCATCGCCGGGGTGACCTTGTCCGCGTACATATGGACCTGGCCGGAGACGTTGCGCGCCGCGCGCCCGATGGTCTGGATCAGGGACGTGCCGGAGCGCAGGAACCCTTCCTTGTCGGCGTCGAGGATCGCGACCAGGGAGACCTCGGGGAGGTCGAGCCCCTCGCGCAGCAGGTTGATGCCGACCAGCACGTCGTACTCGCCGGCCCGCAGCTCGCGCAGCAGCTCGATGCGGCGCAGGGTGTCGACGTCGCTGTGCAGATAGCGCACCTGGATGCCCAGCTCCAGGAAGTAGTCGGTGAGGTCCTCGGCCATCTTCTTGGTGAGGGTGGTCACCAGGACGCGCTCGTCCTTCTCCGTGCGCGTCCGGATCTCGTGCACCAGGTCGTCGATCTGCCCGTCCGTCGGCTTCACGACGACCTCGGGGTCGACGAGGCCGGTGGGGCGGATGATCTGCTCCACGAAGCCGTCGCCGCGCGCGAGTTCGTACTTGCCGGGGGTGGCGGAGAGGTAGACGGTCTGGTCGATCCGCTCGACGAACTCCTCCCACTTGAGCGGGCGGTTGTCCATGGCGGACGGCAGCCGGAAGCCGTGCTCCACGAGGGTGCGCTTGCGGGAGGCGTCGCCCTCGTACATCGCGCCGATCTGCGGGACGGTGACGTGCGACTCGTCGATGACGAGGAGGAAGTCCTCCGGGAAGTAGTCCAGAAGGGTGTTCGGCGGCGAGCCGGGCTCGCGGTCGTCCATGTGCAGCGAGTAGTTCTCGATGCCGGAGCAGGAGCCGATCTGGCGCATCATCTCGATGTCGTACGTCGTCCGCATCCGCAGCCGCTGGGCCTCCAGCAGCTTGCCCTGCTTCTCCATCGTGGCGAGGGTCTGCGCCAGCTCGGCCTCGATGCCCGCGACGGCCTTCTCCATGCGCTCCGGGCCGGCGATGTAGTGGCTGGCCGGGAAGACGAACAGCTCCTGGTCCTCGGAGATCACCTCGCCGGTGAGCGGGTGGAGCGTGGAGAGCGCCTCGATCTCGTCCCCGAACATCTCGATCCGCACCGCGAGCTCCTCGTAGACCGGGAAGATCTCGATGGTGTCGCCCCGGACCCGGAAGGTGCCACGGGTGAAGGCCAGGTCGTTGCGGGTGTACTGGATCTCCACGAACCGGCGCAGCAGTTGGTCGCGGTCGGTCTCCTCGCCGACCTTGAGCCGCACCATGCGGTCCACGTACTCCTGCGGGGTGCCCAGGCCGTAGATGCAGGAGACGGAGGCCACCACGACCACGTCGCGGCGGGTGAGCAGCGAGTTCGTCGCGGAGTGGCGCAGCCGCTCGACCTCCTCGTTGATCGAGGAGTCCTTCTCGATGTAGGTGTCCGACTGCGGTACGTATGCCTCGGGCTGGTAGTAGTCGTAGTACGAGACGAAGTACTCGACGGCGTTGTTGGGCAGCAGTTCCCGGAATTCGTTGGCGAGCTGGGCCGCGAGGGTCTTGTTCGGCGCCATGACCAGGGTGGGCCGCTGCAACTTCTCGATCATCCACGCGGTGGTCGCCGACTTGCCGGTGCCGGTCGCGCCGAGCAGCACTACATCTTTCTCACCTGCGCGAATGCGCCGCTCCAGCTCGGCGATGGCCGTCGGCTGGTCACCGCTGGGCTGGTAGGGGCTGACGACCTCGAAGGGCGCCACGGTGCGTTCGATCTTGGATACGGGCCGCATGGAACCACCGTACGACCCACCACTGACAACGGCCCTGCCGTCGGTGTCCGGCGCCCGTCCCTCGGCCGAACGAGGGGCGGGATATCCGCGAAGTCCGCCGATGCCGAGCGCGCTCGCCGGACATCGCGTACTTATCTTCTTGTACGCCACATCCGGGACGCTCACTGAGCACCCGGACCGGACGCCGCGAGGAGACCGTATGCAACTGCGCCCCGCCGCCGCCGTCGCCACCGCACTTCTGGGCCTGTCGGCGCTGCTCACCGGCCCCGCCCAGGCCCGCGCCACCCCCCATTCGCACGCACCCCTCGTCATCGGCCACCGCGGCTCGCCCGTCAGTGCGCCCGAGAACACGCTCGCCTCCGTCGACGCCGCCGCCCGGCTCGGCATCACCTGGGTCGAGAACGACGTCCAGCGGACCAAGGACGGCGCGCTGGTCGTGATCCACGACACCACGCTCAGCCGGACGACCGACGCCGAGCGGCGCTATCCGAACCGGTCGCCGTGGCGGGTGTCGGACTTCACACTCGCCGAGATCGAGCGGCTCGACGCGGGCAGCTGGTACGGCCGCCGGTTCGCCGGACAGCGCGTGCCGACCCTCGGCCGCTACCTCGACCGCGTCGAGCACCACCGCCAGAACCTCCTCATGGAGGTCAAGGCGCCGGAGCTCTACCCCGGCATCGAGCGCCGGATCACCTCGGAGCTGCGCGGCCGGGGCTGGCTCGACCGGCGGCACGTGGCGCACCGGCTGGTCCTCCAGAGCTTCAACGCCGCCTCGCTGCGTACGCTCCACCGGCTCCGCCCCGACGTGACGCTCGGGTTCCTGGGCGCCCCGAAGGCCGCCGAGCTCCGCTCGTACGCGGCGTACGCCGATCAGATCAACCCGAATCACAAGGC
>NZ_JBHVHQ010000177.1:0-12212 GCF_042800135.1 Streptomyces sp. NPDC057654
GGGCCTCGCCGGCGAGCACGGTCGCGCCGGTCGGCACAGTGTCCCCGGCCGGCTCGGGCCCGGGCTCGTCGCCAGACACCCCCGCCGGCAGGGGAGCGGGCGCCGAGTCGGGCGCGGCCGCCGGTACGGACGTCGGCGCCGGTACGGGCGCGGGTACCGGCCCGGAGCCGGCCGTCGGCTCGGGCGCTGCTGCTCGTACGGGCGCTGGTGCCGATCCGCGTCCGGCCGTTGACGCTCGTACGGGCGTGGGCGCCGGTCAGACCTCCGGTGTGGACCCGGCCCCCGCCGTCTCATCCGCCGCCGACGCACCCCCGGCCCCCGCCCGTTCCGCCCGCCGCCTCAAGCTCGTCGGGCTCGTCGCCGCGCTCGCCCTGGCCGGGTTCGGGAGCTACTACGCCTCCGCCAGCCCCGACGGGCTGGAGAAGGTGGCGCATGACAAGGGGATCGACCGGAAGGCGGAGGACCACGCGGCGAAGGGCTCCCCGCTCGCCGACTACCAGGTCAAGGACGTCTCCAACGTCCGGCTGGCCGGGGGGCTCGCGGGGGTGATCGGGGTCGGGGCGACCCTCGTCGTCGGCACCGGGGTCGCCTGGACCGTCCACCGCCGTCGTACGCGCGACGCGGCCACCGCCCCCGCCGCCGAGGTCCGCGAGCGAGGGACCGCCTGACATGGGCGCGGGCCACGCGCACCGGCTCTACCGGCACGGGGACTCGCCCGTGCACCTCCTCCCGCCGCACTGCAAGATCGCGGCCGGCTTCTGCTTCGTGCTCGTCGTCGTCTCGACGCCGCGCACCGCGCTCTGGGCGTTCGCCCTGTACGCGCTGCTGCTCGCGGCCGTCGCGGCGGCGGCACGCGTGCCGCCCGGCTTCCTCCTCAAGCGGCTGCTGATCGAGGCGCCGTTCGTGGCGTTCGCGGTGCTGATGCCGTTCCTCGCTCAGGGCGCACGGGTGCACGTACTCGGGCTGTCGCTCAGCGAGTCCGGACTGTGGGGCGCGTGGAACATCCTCGCCAAGGGGACGCTCGGCGTCGCCGCGTCCGTACTCCTCGCCGCGACCACCGAGCTGCGCGCCCTGCTGCTCGGGCTCCAGCGGCTGCGGCTGCCGCCGCTGCTCGTACAGATCGCGACCTTCATGATCCGCTACGGCGACGTCATCACGGACGAGATGCGCCGGATGCGCGTCGCCCGCGAATCGCGCGGCTGGACGCCGCGCGGCGTGCGCCACTGGGGGGTGCTGGGCAAGTCCGCCGGGGCGCTCTTCATCCGCTCGTACGAGCGCGGCGAACGCGTGCATCTGGCCATGGTCAGCCGCGGCTACGCGGGGGCCATGCCGGTGATCGACGAAATCGCCGCGACGCGCGCGCAATGGGCGCGCGCCGCCGTACTGCCCCTCGCCGCGCTCGCGGTCTGCCTGAGCGGATGGACATGGGATGGATATGGACCCTGACCCGACAGCGATCCCGTCTCTCGAAGTGTCCGGGCTCGCCTTCGCCTACCCGGACGGCCACCAGGCCCTGTTCGGCGTCGACCTGACGGTCGCCCGCGGCGAGCGCCTCGCGCTGCTCGGGCCGAACGGCGCGGGCAAGACCACCCTCGTACTGCACCTGAACGGCATCCTCGACGCGGGCGCCGGGACCGTGCGCGTCGCGGGCCTGCCCGTCGAGAAGCGGAATCTCGCCGAGATCCGCCGCCGGGTCGGCATCGTCTTCCAGGACCCCGACGACCAGCTCTTCATGCCGACGGTCCGCGAGGACGTCGCGTTCGGCCCCGCCGCGGCCGGGCTGCGCGGCCCGGAGCTGGAGGCCAGGGTCGTACGGGCGCTGGAACGCGTCGGCATGGCCGCCTTCGCCGCCCGGCCGCCGCACCACCTCTCGTACGGGCAGCGGCGGCGCGTGGCGGTCGCGACGGTGCTCGCCATGGAGCCGGAGATCCTCGTGCTCGACGAGCCGTCCTCCAACCTCGACCCGGCCGCCCGCCGCGAACTCGCCGACATCCTGCGGTCGTTGGACGTCACCGTGCTGATGGTCACGCACGACCTGCCGTACGCGCTGGAGCTGTGCCCCCGCGCGGCCGTCCTCAGCGACGGCGTCATCGCGGCCGACGGAGTCACCCAGGAGCTGCTCTGCGACGACGCCCTGATGCGCGCCCACCGCTTGGAACTGCCCTTCGGATTCGACCCGCGTTCGGTTACCGTGCCGATGCGCTGACCCCGGTCCGCGAGGAGCGGCGGGCGCGTTGCACCATGGAGGTGCAATAAGTGCAATCAGAAGCAATCGGTACACGCGGTACCCGCACGGCAGGTGCGGGGGCCGGCACGGGCACAAGTGGGAGTGCGGTTCAGTGGTGGACGTCCAGGGCACGGTGGCGGACGGTTTCGAACCGGTCCGGGACGCCTTCGCGGCGAACTTCGCGCGGCGCGGCGAACGGGGCGCCGCGGTCGCCGTCTACCGGGACGGCCGCAAGGTCGTGGAGCTGTGGGGCGGGGCGCGGGACGCCGACGCCGGGCCGGACGGCGCGCCGTGGGAGCGGGGCACCGCGCAGGTCGTGCGGTCCGCCACCAAGGGCGTCGCCGCCGCCGTGCCGCTCCTGCTGCACCAGCGCGGACTCGTCGACCTGGACGCGCCGGTGGGCCGGTACTGGCCCGAGTTCAAGGAGAACGGCAAGGAGCGGGTGCTCGTACGCCACCTGCTCGCGCACCGCGCCGGGCTGCCCGTGCTCGACCGCCCGCTCACCCTCGCCGAGGCCGTCGACGGCGTCAGCGGCCCGCGCGCCGTCGCCGCCCAGGCCCCGGCCTGGGAGCCCGGCACGGCGCACGGCTACCACGCCCAGACGTACAGCTGGCTGATCGGCGAGCTCGTACGGCGCGTCACCGGCCGGACCATCGGCGGCTGGATAGCCGACGAGATAGCCGGGCCGCTCGGCCTCGACCTGTGGGTCGGGCTGCCGGAGGGGGAGCGGGGGCGGGTCGGCCGGCTGGCCCCCGTCGAAGCGCCGGTCCCGCCGGCCTCGCAGGGGCTGCGCGTGCGGCCCAAGAAGTCGGTCGCCGACGCGTACGGCGACCCGGGCTCGCTCACCCGCCGGGCCTTCGGCGCCATCGATCCGGCGCCGGACGAGAACGACCCCGCCTACAGCGCCGCCGAACTGCCCGCCTCCGCGGGCGTCGCCACCGCCGAGGCGCTGGCGCGCTTCTACGCGGCGCTCATCGGCCAAGTCGACGGCCGGGCCCGGCTGTTCGCGCCCGCGACGCTCACCCTGGCCCGTACGGAGGAGTCCGCGGGCCCGGACCGCGTCCTCGTCGTGAACACCCGCTTCGGCCTCGGCCACATGCTGCACGGCCCGGCCTGCCCCCTGCTGTCCCCCGGCTCCTTCGGCCACCCCGGCCGCGGCGGCTCCCTCGCCTTCGCCGACCCCGAATCCTCCATAGCCTTCGGCTACGTCACCGCGGGCATGCAGCAGAACATCACGGCGGACCCGCGCGCCCAGGCGTTGGTACGAGCGGTGGCGGCGTCTTCGGCGGCCCAGCCGTAGCGCCTCCGTACCGTTGCTATAGATGACACCCGTACTTTCCAGCCCGTCCGGCGTTTGAGGACACTCCAGCCAAAGGAGCCCGCGGTGCAACGGTTCGAGGGATACGCAGTCATCGTCACCGGCGCCGGTCGCGGCATCGGCGCCGCCACCGCCGCCCGCTTCGCCGCCGAAGGCGCCGGCGTCCTGCTCACCGACCTCGACGGCGTACGGGCGAAGGACGCGGCCACCGCGCTCCGCGCGACCGGCGCCGACGCCGAGGCGCTGGCCTGCGACGTGGGCGACCAGGCGGCGGTGGACGCGGCGGTCGCGTACGCGGTGGAGCGGTTCGGGCGGCTCGACGTGCTGGTCAACAACGCCATGTCCTGCCATCCGGACGCCCCGCTCATCGAGGACGAGGACGAGGAGCACTGGCAGCGGGACCTGGACACCACCCTGACCGGCGCGTTCCGCTGCGCCCGCGCCGCGATGCCGCACCTGGCCGCTGCGGACGGCCGGGGCGCGATCGTCAACGTCGGTTCCGTCAACGGCGAGCAGGACTTCGGCAACCACGCCTACAGCGCCGCGAAGGCGGGCCTGGCGAGCCTGACGCGCACCCTGGCGGGGCGGTCGGCGGCGCGCGGGGTGCGGGTCAACCTCGTGGCGCCGGGCACGGTCCGCACCCCCAACTGGCGGGGGCGCGAGGACGTGTTGGAGCGGGCGGCCCTGCTCTATCCGCTCGGCCGGGTCGGCGAGCCGGAGGACATCGCGGCGGCGGTTGCCTTCCTCGCCTCGCGGGACGCATCCTGGATCACCGGTGTCACCCTCCCCGTGGACGGCGGCATCCTCAGCGGCAACAGCGGTCTCAGGGGAGTCCTCAAGGGCGAGTGAGGCGGGCAAGGGGCGCGGCCCCTGGAAATCCCCCTTCCCGCACCCCGTCGCAGCCCCCTTCGCACCGCCCCTGACCTGCGCGATCGGCTGAACCGATAGGGGCATCGTTTCTGTCCCCCAGGCGATCGTGGACCCGGGGGTCCCGCGGCCCGTAACTTCATCTGTGTCGGAGTTACCGAGGCAGGGATTCAAAATGGAAACGATATCCCTGGCACGCACCGGACGATTCGTCGTCACGAGCGTGTCATCAGATGCCCATATGTGGAACCTGGTCTTTCTCCAGCTTTTGCTGGAAGAACGGGGAGGGGAGGTGATCAATCTCGGTGCCTGCGTTCCGGACGAGGTCATCCTCGCCGAATGCCGGCTCGCCAGACCTGATGCCTTGGTGGTGAGCACCGTCAACGGCCACGGCCACCTGGACGGGCTCCGTCTTATCCGTAAGATCCGGTCCGATGCCGAACTCGCCGATCTCCGCGTCGTCATCGGCGGAAAGCTCGGCGTGCGCGGGGCGGCCAATGCGCAGTTCAGCGCCGAACTGGTGGACGCCGGTTACGACGCGGCCTTCGAGTCCGAGGCCGGACTCGCTGAATTTGATTCTTTTCTCGGTGCCCTGGAAAACAATTCCCACCGGCGTGAGCTGGCGGCCGCAGGCGAAGGAGGTGTGAAATGAATGGCGTCACGGCGACGATTCCCGGCGCGGAGCCCGTAGGACAGGGCGCCCCGCAGGGCCGTTTCTCCCGCTTCGTGCGGCGCAACAGCGAGCGGGGCCGGCTGGTCGTGCAGCCCCGCATGGGGTTCGCGGACACGGCGGCGATGCGGTCGGGGCTGGAAGCGGTGAAGACCGCCCGCGGCGCCACCATCGGCACGGTCACCGTCGACAGCTACACCCGCGTCAACGACCACGACGCGGCCCGGCGGGCGCTGCGCGACGGCGACGACCTCAACGGCTTCCCCGTCGTGGCGCACGGCAGGGACACGACGCGGGAACTGCTGGACGGCGTGGCGGGGGAGGACTTCCCCGTGCAGTTCCGGCACGGCTCCGCGCTGCCGCAGGAATTGTTCCGGGCGCTGGTCGAGTCCGGCGCGGACGCCACGGAGGGCGGACCGGTCTCGTACTGCCTGCCCTACAGCCGGGTGCCGCTGCCCGAGGCGACCGCCGCGTGGGAGGAGTGCTGCCGCATCCTGGCCGACCAGCCGGAACCGGTCCACCTGGAGACCTTCGGCGGCTGCATGCTCGGCCAGCTCTGCCCGCCCAGCCTGCTGGTCGCGCTCAGCGTCCTGGAGGCCATGTTCTTCCGGGAGCACGGGGTGCGCTCCCTCTCCGTCAGCTACGCCCAGCAGACCCACCCGGACCAGGACCTGGAGGCGCTCGCCGCGCTCCGCAGCCTCGCCGCGGAGTGGCTGGGGCCGGTGGACTGGCACGTGGTCCTCTACACGTACATGGGCGTCTTCCCGCGCACCGTCATCGGGGCCTTCCGGATGCTGGAGGACAGCGCGCGGCTCGCCGTGAGCAGCGGCACCGAGCGGCTGATCGTGAAGACGGCGGTGGAGGCGCACCGCATCCCGACGATCGCGGAGAACGTGGACGCGCTGGAGTTCGCGGCGGCGGTCGCCGAGGACGAGGCGCGAAACCCCCGGCCGGTCGCCGCGGCGGCCCGGACCGGCGTCTACGAGGAGGCGCGGATGCTGATCGCCTCGACCCTCCAGTTCGGCGACGACGTCGGCGCGGCGCTGGTGAACGCCTTCGCCCGCGGCCACCTCGACGTGCCGTACTGCCTGCACCGCGACAACGCCAACCGCTCGCGGGCCGGCATCGAGCCGGGCGGCGACCTGCGCTGGTCGAACCCCGGGGCCATGCCGGTCGCGGACACCGGCGGCGACCGGCGGCCGGTGAGCGCCCGCGGCCTGATCGACATGCTCGGCTACAACGAACGCCGCTTCGACCGCGAGCAGTTGGTCGGACCCGCTGTGAGGAGTCTGCTGTGAGCGCGACGCTGATGAGTACGGACATAGCGGGTGAGCGGTCCGCGGCCTCGGCCGTCGCCACCGTGGAGCGCGTCCGCCGCGAGGGGCGGCTGCGGGCCGTCGTCAGCCGGGGCATCCGCGGGCTCTCCGCGCGGGACCCCGACGGGCGCTGGCGCGGCCTGGACGTCGACGTCAGCCGGGCGGTGGCCGCCGCGGTACTGGGCGACGCCGACGCCGTGACCTGGCTGCCGACCGATCCGGCCGAGCGGCTGGAGCGGCTGGCGGAGGGCGAGGCGGACCTGGTGACCTGCAATCTGTCCTGGACGCTCGGCCGGGAGACGGGCGGTCCGGTGCTGTTCGCCGGGGTCACCTGCTACGACGGCGAGGGCTTCCTGGTCCGTGCGGCCAGCGGGTTCACGGACCCGGCCGACCTGGCCGGCAAGCGGCTCGCGGTGCAGGCCGGCACCACCAGCGCGGCCAACCTGGCTGCCTGGTACGGGGCGCGCGGCCTGAGTGTCGAGCCCGTGGCCCACCCGACGCCGGGGGAGGCGCTGGCCGCGTACGCGGCGGGCGACTGCGCGGCGTACGTACTGGACCGCATCGCCCTGGCCGGGGCCCGCGCCGAACTCGCCGACCCCTCGGCGCACTCGCTGCTGGAGACGACGATCTCGCGGGAGCCGATGGCGCTGGCCGTGCGGGACGACGACGCGGGGTGGTTCCGGATCTGCCGCTGGGTGTTCCAGTTCCTGCTGACCGCCGAGTACGCGGCGCATGGCGCCGAGGGCGCGGAGACCGCCGCGAGCGCGGCGCGGGAGGCGGCCCGTACGGCCGACGCGCTGGGCCCCGGGCTCGGCCTCGACGACGGCTGGGCGAGCCGCGTGCTGCGGGCCGTGGGCACGTACGGCGACATCTACGAGCGCAACCTCGGGCCGGCGTCCGGCCTGGCCGTGCCGCGCGGGCTGAACGCGCTGTGGCTCGACGGCGGCCTGCACTACGCCATTCCCGCGTACTGAACGCGCAGGTAAGAAATGTGATGACGCGTCAGGCGAGTGGTGCAACGCTCGCCGGGCCGGTACCGCACCACCCCTGAAACCCGCTGTTCCCCCACTCGTATCACCCCCAGAGAAGGAGCATGGCATGAGCACGTCAACAACGCCCTCCGCGGCGACGGCAGCGACGCCGTCCGCACCGGCGCCGGCGGTATCCGCCCCCGCGGCCTCATCGGCCACATCGGCGCCGGCGGCCGCGCCCGCCACGGCCCCGGCGAACAAGGAATCGCGCGGAGCCATCCAGCTCACCGCCGCGATGCTCCTCTCCGGCACCCTCGGCGTCTTCGTCGTGCAGTCCGGCGCCTCCCCGTTCAACGTGGTCTTCTTCCGCTGCGTCTTCGGCGCCGTTTTCCTCGGCCTCTACTGCCTGATCCGCGGCCTCTTCAAGAACCACGGCTTCACCCCCAAGAAGCTCGGACTCGCCGCGCTCGGCGGCGTGTTCATCGTCTTCAACTGGGCGTTCCTCTTCGAGTCCTACCAGGCCACATCCATCTCGGTGGCCACCGTCGTCTACCACACACAACCGTTCTTCGTGGTCCTCCTGGGCGCCATCCTGTTCCGCGACAAGATCACGGCACACAAGGCCGGCTGGCTGGCCGTCGCGTTCATCGGGCTCATCCTGGTCGCCGGCGTCTCCTCGTCCGACCTCAAGGGCGGCAGCACGTACATGATCGGCCTCGGCTACGCGCTCCTGGCGGCCCTCTTCTACGGCCTGTCCACCGTCATCACCAAGCGCGTCACCGGCGTCAAGCCGCACCTGATCGCCCTCGTCCAGGTCGTCCTCGGCATCCCGCTGCTGCTCCCCTTCGCCACCCTGAGCGAGAGCGCGCACTTCGGCAGCGGCTGGGCCTGGCTGGTGGGCCTCGGCCTCATCCACACCGGCGTCATGTACGTCCTGATGTACTCCGCCTACCAGAAGCTGCCCACCTCGAAGATCGCCGTCCTGGCCTTCATCTACCCGGCCGCCGCCATGGTCGCCGACTGGGCCGTCTACGGGCACCACATCAGCTGGGTCCAGGCCCTGGGCATCCCGCTCATCGTCGGCGCCTCGCTCGGCATCAACCTCGGCTGGCACCCCCGGCTGCGCCGCACCCCGGTCGGCTACGTCCCCGCCGCCTCCAAGGCCCTCCAGGCCCCCGGCACCACGAACACGAAGCGCACCGACGTCTGAGAAGGGCGGCCCTGCGGGGCCGTGGGGTCTGAAAGGCCCCGGCGGTCCCCAACGCCGCACCGTCCAACAGCCCCACCGCCCCAACGCCCCACACCGCCCCAACGCACCACCGTCAGAACGTCAGAAAAGGAACCACCGCCCCCACGCACCGCAGTCGCAGTCCGAGGAGGACACCATGCCGCTCGTCAACGACTCCACCGCACCCCGCATCGCGCTCGTCGGCGCCACCGGCGTCGTCGGCACCACCCTGATCCAGCTCATCCGGGAACGCGGCTTCCGCTACCGCTCCATCGACCTCGTCGCCTCCGCCCGCTCCGCCGGCCGCGAGGTGTCCGTTGAGGGCCGCTCCTACCGGGTGCACGACCTGGACGGCTTCGACTTCTCCGCCGTCGACGTGGCCTTCTTCTCCGCCGGCGGTTCCGTCTCCACCACCTGGGTGCCCAAGGCCGTGGCCCAGGGGGCGCTGGTCATCGACAACACCAGCGCCTTCCGGATGGACCCGGACACCCCCCTGGTCGTCCCTCAAGTCAACGCCCACGAACTGGAGAAACGCCCGGTCAGCGGCGTCATCGCCAACCCCAACTGCTCCACCATCCCGCTGGTGCGGCTGCTCCGTGCCGTGGAGGACCGCTGGGGCATCCGACAGGCCGTCGTCAGCACGTACCAGGCCGCCTCCGGCGCCGGCTACTCCGGCATCGACGAGCTCCGCGAAGGCGCCCGCGCCGTCCTCGCCGACGCCGACAGCCCCGGCGTCTCGAAGACCTTCAGCCCCTCGCTGGCCTTCGACGTCATCCCCAGCATCGACCGGAAACTGGACGACGGATTCACCTTCGAGGAGCAGAAGATGCTCCAGGAGTCCCGAAAGATCCTCGGCCTGCCCCATCTCGACATCACCGCCACCTGCGTCCGCGTCCCCGTCGTCAACAGCCACTCGGAGGCCGCCTGGATCGAGTGCGACGGCCCGGTCGACCGCGACGAGCTGATACGGGCCCTGGCCGCGCTCGACGACGTCACCGTCCACGACCGGGAGGAGCTCGGAGCCTTCCCCACGCCGCGCACCGCGGGCGACCCGAACCGCGTCCACGTCGGACGCGTCCGCATCAGCCGCACCAACCCCCGCGCCTTCTGGCTCTGGGCGGTGGCGGACAACGTGCGCATCGGGGCGGCGCTCAACGCCCTCCAGATCGCCGAGGCACTCGTCGAGCGAGGTGTGCTGTGACCGCCAAACCCGCCGAGACCGCCAAACCCGCCGAGACCGCCGCCGCATCCGCTGAGACCGCCGCATCCGCCGAGACCGCTGCGAACGACAGCACCGCCGCGAACGACAGGACCCCTGTGAACACCACCCCCATCACCCTCAAGTTCGGCGGCTCCACCTTCGCCACCCACCACTCGTACCCGGAGCTCGCGCAGGCGCTCGCCGCGCGCCGGGCGAGCGAGCAGCGGCCGCTGGCCGTCGTGGTCAGCGCCATGCCGGGCGAGACGGAGCGGCTGCGCGAACGGCTCCACCAGATCGACGAGCACCCCGAGGACGCGAGCGTCGCCGGACTGCTGACCCTCGCCGACACCGTCAGCGCCCACCTCCTGACCACCGCGCTCCACCAGCAGGGCCTCAAGGCCACCGTCCTCGCGGGCCACCAGCTGGGCCTGACCACCGACAGCACCTACATGTGGGCGAAGGTCCGCGACCTCGACCCGCGGCCGCTGCGGCAGGCGCTGGAGGACCACGACATCGTGGTGGTGCCCGGCGGGCAGGCCGCCGACGCCGAGGGCCGGCCCACCTGGCTCGGCAAGAACAGCTCGGACCTCTCGGCGGTCCTCGTCGCCGCGGCCGTCGGCGCCGACCGGTGCGAGATCCACTCGGACGTGGACGGCGTCTACAGCGCCGACCCCAACCTGGTCACCGGGGTGCGGCTGCTGCGGCAGATGGCCTACGACGCCGCCTCGCTGATGTCGCTGCACGGCGCGAAGGTGCTGCACCGCCGGGCCGTGCGGACCGCCAAGAAGCACGGCATCACCCTCGTCTGCCGGCGCAACCGGGCCCCCTTCGAGGAGGGCACCGTCATCGGCGCGGAAGGCGCCCCCGCCGCCGCGGTGATCCTCAACCGGCACTCGCGCGTACTGGCCTACGCCGACGCGGCGGACGCCGACCGGGCGCACAGCCTCTTCCACGCACAGGGTGTGGACACCGTGCGGCTGGAGGACGGCCCGCACCTCGCCCTGATCGGCGGCTACCTCGATCTCGACCACTTCCAGCGGCAGCACGGATTGCCCGAGTCGCGGCTGGTGGGCATCCCCGTGGCCGAGATCACCGGCAGCCGCGTGACCACCCATATCGCCGCCGACGACACCGAGGCCCAGGAACTCGCCCAGAAGCTGCACGACTCGCTGCCCGTACCGCGCGAAGGCATCCGGCCCCTCTGAAAACCGTCCAGCACACGTCCTGCCACCGAGCACCTACACCGAAGGAGTACCGCCATGAGCACGCCCGTCGTCGACAACCGCCCGACCGCCCCGACCACTTCGAACAGCCGTCCGGCCGCCGCCGCGCAACGGCCCGTCCAGACCCTCGGGCGCATGGTGCTGCCGGACGCGGTGCGCGACGCCATCGGCCGGCAACTGGCGGCCGAACCCGATCCGAACGACCGCATAGACCACGCGATGGCCCGCTACCACCAGATCTTCGCCACCCTGCCGGTCGACCTGCTCCAGCAGATCCTCGACTTCGGCCGGCACACCGACACCCCAGGCGTCGGCTACATCCGCAACCTCCCCGTCGACGAGCGCCTGCCGAAGACGCCGAACGACGGCGGGCCCGCCCGAGACAAGCCCACCTTCGTGGCCGAGGGCGTGCTGCTGGCGCTGTCGGGGCTGCTGGGCGAACCGGTCGGCTTCCTCACCGAGAAGAACGGGCAGTTGGTCCACGACGTCATCCCGGTGCCCGGCGGCGCCATGACCCAGACCAACCAGGGCTCCACCGTCTTCCTCAACTTCCACAACGACATCGTTCACGACCTCATCGGCCGCTATGACGTCAGCAACCCCGATTTCCTCGTCCTGAGCTGCCTGCGCGCCGACCATGAGGGCATCGCCGCCACCCATTACGCGGATGCCCGGGACATCGTCCGGGTCCTCGACGACCGGACCCTGGAACTGCTGCGGAGCCCGCTGTTCCGGCTGAACGCGCCGGGGAGTTACGTACGCGACGTGGCCGGCGACGCCGAGGTGCTCTCCGATCCCGTGGCGATCATCAGCGGCCCCGAGGGCACCCCGGAGATCTCCTCCTCGGCCAACGGGGTGCGGGCCATGACCAGTGCGGCGCAGGCGGCGCTCGACCGGGTGCAGTCGGCCTGCCGCGAGGTCGCCCACGAGGTCTTCCTGCGGCCCGGCGAGGCGCTATTGATCAACAATCGCAAGGGGCTGCACGCCCGTACCCAGTTCACCGCCCGCTACGACGGCGCGGACCGCTGGCTCCAGCGCACCTACGTCCGCCGCAACCAGTGGAGCATCCGCTACCGCCAGACCCCGGAGAACCGCCGCGTCCACTACTGAGCCTCTTACTGACTTTGTTCACAGCACGCACAGCACTCGGCCGAGGGGCCCGGCACGGTCGCGAACCGACCGCGTCAGGGC
>NZ_JBHVHQ010000178.1:0-12193 GCF_042800135.1 Streptomyces sp. NPDC057654
CTCCCGGTGACGGTCAACGGCAAGGTGGACCGTCATGCGCTGCCCGCCCCCGACTTCGCCGCGCGCGCGTCGGCCCGCACGCCACGGACCGCCGCCGAAGAGACCCTCTGCGGGCTCTTCGCCGAGGTGCTCGGCCTCGAACGGGTCGGGGTGGACGACAGCTTCTTCGAGCTGGGCGGCGACTCCATCATGTCCATGCAGCTCGCGGCCCGGTCCCGCCTCCTCGGCCTGACGCTGACGCCCCGACAGGTCTTCGAGCACAAGACCCCCGAGCGGCTGGCGGCGCTGGAGGAAGCGGTCAAGGCCGCCGCCGAGCCCGAGCCCGAGCGCGGCGCCGAAGCGGCGGGCGCGCGCGAGGTGCCGTGGACACCGGCCATGCGCCTGCTGGGGAGCCGGCGGGCGTCCGCGCAGTCGATGGTGGTCGGGGCCCCGGCCGGGCTGGACCTGGACGTGCTGAGGGCCGGGCTGACCGCCGTACTGGACACCCACGACATGCTGCGCGCCCGCACCGTGCACGACGCGGCGCGGACGGCCCTGGTGATCGGCGGGCGCGGCTCGGTGGACGCGGGCCGGCTGATCTCGCGGCTGGACGCGATCGGCGGTGACGCCGCTCAAGTGGAGGCGATGGCGGCCGCCGCGGTGGAGGACGCCGGGCGGCGGCTGGACCCGGATGCCGGTGTGCTGCTCCAGCTGGTGTGGGTGGACGCGGGCCCCGACCGGCTGGGCCGACTCGTGCTCGTAGCGGACCGCCTGGCCGTGGACGAGACCTCGTGGCGGATCGTGCTCGCGGATCTGGCAGCGGCCTGCGAGTCCGTGACGGCGGACCGGGAACCGGCACTTGAGGCGCCCCGTACGTCCTTCCGCCGGTGGGCGGCGCGCGTGACGGGCGCCGACCGTACGGCCGAGCTCGACGCCTGGGCCGCCGTGATCGGAGAGAACGCCGACCCGCCGTTGGGGCGGCGAGCGCTGGACCCGGCGCTGGATACCGGGGCCACGGTGCGCCGACGCTCCTGGGACCTGCCGTCCGCCGACGCGGCCACGCTCGTCGACAAGGTTCCGGCGGCCTTCCACTGCGGCGTGCGCGAGGTGCTGCTCGTGGCCCTCGCCGGAGCCGTCGAGCACTGGCGGCGGTCGACGGACCCCGGAGTCCTGGTCGATGTGCACATCGACGGCCGGGGCGACAACGAGGCGGCCGAAGGGCGCACCTCCGTACCGCCCGCCCCTGAAGCGGACCTCTCCCGCACCGTGGGCCAGTTCACCGGCATGTACCCCGTGCGGCTCGACCTGACCGGCATCGACCTCGCCGAGGCCCGGTCCGGCGGACCCGCCGCCGGTGCGGCGCTGAAAGCGGTAAAGGAGCAGGTGCGATCGGTCCCCGGCGACGGGCTCGGCTACGGGCTCCTGCGCCATCTCGACCCGGAAGCCGGCCCGGCCCTCGCCGCCCTGCCGTCCCCGCAGATCGCGTTCGCCTACCGGGGGCGGTTCGCCGCCTCCCACGACGCGACCGGCCCGGCGGAGGCGTGGCGGCCGGCCACGGCGACGGTCCTGGCCGACTCCACCGCCGCCCACACGCCCGCCGCGCACCTTCTGGAAGCGGCCGCCGTCGTACGCGACACCCCCGACGGCCCCGCACTGACCCTCTCGCTGAGCGGGCCCTCCGGTGCCCTGGAGGGGGCGGCGGCGGAACGGCTCGGGCAGGCGTGGCTCGACATGCTCACCGGCCTCGCCGCCCACGCGGGCGACGCCGAGGCGGGTGGGCACACCCCCTCCGACTTCCCCCTCCTGGACCTCGATCAGGGCGAAGTCGAGGACCTCGAAGCCGAGTTGGCGGACGACAAGTCGTGATGAGGAGACAACGATGACCCGAACCCTTGTCGAGGACGTGTGGCCCCTGTCGCCGTTGCAGGAAGGGCTGCTCTTCCACGCCTCCTACGACGAGGAAGGGCCGGACATCTACACGGGCCAGCGGATGCTGGACCTGACCGGACCGGTGGACGCGGGGCGGCTGCGGGCCTCCTGGGAGGCGCTGCTGGCCCGGCACGCCGCGCTGCGCGCGAGCTTCCGCCGCCGAAGGACGGGGGCTCCGGTGCAGGTCATCGCGCGGGACGTGGTGCTGCCCTGGCGCGAGGCGGACGTCCGCGAACTGCCCGAGTCCGTCGCCCTCGCCCGCGTGGAGGAACTGGCGGCGACGGAGCGGGCGGAACGGTTCGACCCTGCGGCGGCCCCGCTGCTGCGCGTACTGCTGATCAAGCTCGGCGAGGGCCGCCACCGGATGGTGCTCACCAGCCACCACGTCGTCATGGACGGCTGGTCGATGCCCATCCTGCTCGGGGAGCTGACCGAGGTGTACGCGGCGGGCGGCGACGCGCGCGGACTGCGGCACGCGACGTCGTACCGGGAGTACCTGGCCTGGCTGAACCGCCAGGACAAGGAGGCGGCCCGCACCGCCTGGCGCAGGGAACTGGCGGGGACCGAGGAGCCGACGCTGGTCGCGCCGGCCGACCCGGCGCGCGTCCCGGTGGTGCCTGAGAGCGTGCTCACCCACCTCCCGGACGACCTGAACCGGCGAGTGGGGGAGCTGGCCCGTACGCGCGGTCTGACGGTGAACACGGTGGTGCAGGGCGCGTGGGCGCTCCTGCTGGCCCGGATGACCGGACGCACGGACGTCGTCTTCGGCGCGACCGTCGCGGGCCGCCCACCCGAACTGCCGGGCGTGGAGAGCATGGTGGGGCTGTTCATCAACACCCTGCCGGTGCGCGTGGACCTCGACGGCGCACAGCCGGTCGCCCGCATGCTGGCCGAACTCCAGGAAGGACAGTCGGCGCTGATCAGCCATCAGCACCTGGGGCTGCCGGAAGTCCAGCGGCTCGGCGGGCCGGGCGCGGTCTTCGACACGCTCCTGGTCTTCGAGAACTACCCGCAGCCACCGGACGAGCCGACGTCCCCCGACACCCTCGCGATCCGCGAGATCGACGGCCGCGAGACCGCCCACTACCCGCTCACCCTCGTCGTGGTCCCCGGCGACCGTATGCACATCAAGCTCGACTACCGGCCGGACCAGTTCGACCGCCCGGCCGCCGAGGCGGTCGTCCGGCGGCTGGAGCGGGTTCTGGAGCAGGTGGTGACGGACGTGTCGGCCCCGGTGGGGCGGATCGACGTGCTGGACGGGCCGGGGCGCGGGCTCGTGGTGGAGGAGTGGAACGCGACGGCGGACGCACTGCCCGACGCGCTCTCGGTGCCGGAACTGTTCGCCGCTGAGGCGACTCGGTCGCGGGATGCGGTCGCTGTGACGAGCCATCAATCCTCTTGGACCTATGGCGAGTTGGTCGGGGCGTCCGACCGCTTGGCTGCTTGTCTGTCGGTTCTGGGTGTGCGGCGCGGTGATCGGGTCGCTGTGGTGATGGAGCGTTCGGCGGAGTTGGTGGTGGCGCTGCTGGGGGTGTGGAAGGCGGGTGCCGCGTACGTACCGGTGGACGCGGGCTATCCGGCGGAGCGGGTCGCGTTCCTGCTGGCCGACTCCGCCCCGGCGGCGGTTCTGTGCACGGACGGCACCCGGGAGACGCTGCCCGCCGAGGGCGCGTACCGGGTGGTGTCGCTGGACGACCCGGAGGCGCGGGCGGCGTCCGCTGCGGACAGCCCGCAGATCGCGGTGGGCGCGGAGGACTTGGCGTATGTGATGTATACATCCGGGTCTACCGGCGTGCCCAAGGGCGTGGCGGTCTCGCATGGCGCGGTGGCCGGGCTGGTCGCCGAGCGCGGCTGGTCCGTGAGCGCGGGCGACGCCGTGCTGATGCATGCCCCGCACGCCTTCGATGTGTCGTTGTTCGAGGTGTGGGTGCCGCTGGTGTCGGGTGCCCGGGTGGTGATCGCGGAGCCGGGCGCGGTGGACGCCGGCCGGCTGCGGCAGGCGATCTCCGACGACGGTGTGACGGCGGCGCACCTGACCGCCGGTTCGTTCCGGGTGGCGGCGGAGGAGTCGCCGGGCAGCTTCGCCGGGCTGCGCGAGGTGCTGACCGGCGGGGACGTGGTCCCGGCCGGATCTGTGGCACGGGTGCGGGAGGCGAGCCCGGAGGTCGCGGTGCGTCATCTGTACGGGCCGACGGAGGTCACCCTGTGCGCCACCTGGCACCTCCTGGAGCCGGGGGCCGAGGCGGGGCCGGCCCTGCCCGTCGGACGGCCGCTGACCAACCGCCGGACCTTCGTCCTGGACGCGTTCCTCCAGCCCGTACCGCCCGGAATGACCGGCGAGCTGTACGTCGCTGGCGCGGGCTTGGCGCGTGGCTATCTCAGCCGTCCGGGGCTGACCGCCGAGCGTTTCGTGGCCTGCCCGTTCGGCTCCGGCGGGCGCATGTACCGGACCGGGGACCTGGCCCGCTGGACCGACGACGGCGAGCTGGTGTTCGTCGGCCGGGCGGACGCTCAGGTCAAGATCCGGGGTTTCCGGGTGGAGCTGGGAGAGGTGGAGGCGGTCCTGTCCGCGCATCCGGCGGTGGCCCAGGCCGTCGTCCTGGCGCGCGAGGACCGTCCGGGCGAGCGCCGCCTGGTGGGATACGCCGTGCCCGACGGGCAGGTGCTGGAGGAGCGCGCGGTGCGCGAGCACATGGCGAAGCTGCTGCCGGAGTACATGGTTCCGGCGGTGGTCGTGCTCGACGCGCTGCCGGTGACCGAGAACGGCAAGGTGGACCGCCACGCGCTGCCCGCCCCCGACTTCGCCGGGCGAACGTCGGAACGGGAGCCGCGTACCGCTGCTGAAGAGACGTTGTGCGGGCTGTTCGCCGAGGTGCTCGGCCTCGAACGGGTGGGGGCCGACGACAGCTTCTTCGAGCTGGGCGGCGACAGCATCATGTCGATGCAACTGGTGGCGCGGGCCCGTCGCGAGGGAGTGGTGTTCAGCGCGCAGGACGTCTTCAAGCACCCCTCACCGGCCCGGCTGGCCTCGGTGGCCCGGAGCGAGGAGGACTCCGCGCCGGAAGCGCCTTCCAGCGCTCTCCTGGCCGACCTGGCCCCGGACGAGATCGAGGAGCTACGGGCGGTGGTGCCGTCCCTCGCCGAGGTGTGGCCGCTCTCGCCCTTACAGGAAGGGCTGCTGTTCCACGCCGCCTACGAGGACCAGGGGCCCGACATCTACGCGGGCCAGCGGATGCTGGACCTGGACGGCCGGCTGGACGTGAACCGGCTGCGCACGTCGTGGGAGACGCTGCTGGCCCGGCATGCCGCACTGCGGGCGAGCTTCCACCGGCGGAAGTCGGGTACGGCGGTGCAGGTCATCGCGCGAGACGTCGTGCTCCCCTGGCGCGAGGCCGACCTCTCCGAGATGCCGGAGGCCGAGGCGACGGCACGGATCGGGCAACTCGCCCGCGAGGAGCGGGCGCAGAGGCTGGACCTGACGTCGGCGCCGCTGCTGCGGCTGCTCGTGATCCGGCTGGGCGAAGACCGGCATCGGATGGTCCTCACGAGCCATCACATCCTCATGGACGGCTGGTCGATACCGGTTCTGATCGGCGAACTCTCCGCCGTGTACGAGGCCGGCGGCGACGCGCGGAGGCTGCCGGCGGCCACCTCGTACGGGGAGTACCTGGCGTGGCTGGCACGGCAGGACAAGGAGGCCGCACGGGCCGCCTGGCAGGCGGAGCTCGCCGGAGTGGACGAACCGAGCCTGGTGGCCCCCGGAGACCGGATCGGGTCGTCCGTCGTACCGGGCAAGGTGCACGTCGAGCTGGCGGAGGAACCGACGCGGAAGCTGGTGGAGCTGGCCCGTACCCACGGACTGACGGTGAACACCGTGGTCCAAGGCGTGTGGGCGCTGGTGCTGGCGCGGCTGTCCGGCCGTACGGACGTGGTGTTCGGCGCGACGGTGTCCGGGCGCTCGGCGGAACTGCCCGGCGTCGAGTCGATGATCGGCCTGTTCATCAACACCGTGCCGGTGCACGTACGGCTGGACCCCGGCCAGCCGGTCGTCCGCATGCTCACCGAACTCCAAGAGCGGCAATCCGCTCTGATAGCCCATCAGCATCTGGGGCTCGGCGAGATCCAACGGACCGTCGGCCCCGGCGCGGTCTTCGACACGCTCGCCGTGTACGAGAACTACCCGAGCCCGCCCGCCCTGTCCGCCGGCCCCGGATCGCTCGTCCTGCGCCCGGTCGGCGAACCGGAGGACACGGCCCACTACCGGATGGGGCTCGTGGTGACCCCGGGGGAGCGGCTGCACATGAAGCTCGACTACCTGCCGGACGTGTTCGAGCGCGCCCAGGTCGAGACGGTCGGGGCGTCGGTGGTGCGGGTCCTGGAGCAGGTGGGGACAGACGCGTCGATGCCGGTGGGGCGGGTCGGGGTGGTGGACGACGCGGGTCGCGGGCTGGTGGTGGAGCGGTGGAACCGGACGGCTGTTCCGGTGGACGCGGCCCCGCTGCCGGAGCTGTTCCGGCGTCAGGCAGCCGTATGCCCGGACGCGGTGGCGGTCCAGGATGATGAACGCCGAGTGTCTTATGCGGAGTTGGTGGATGAGTCGGGCCGGCTGGCACGGTGTTTGATCGGTGCGGGTGTGGGGCCGGAGTGCCGGGTCGCGGTGGCGGTGGAGCGTTCGGCGTTGATGGTGATCGCCCTCCTCGGTGTCTCGATGGCGGGTGGGGTGTTTGTGCCGGTCGATCCGGGCTATCCGGCGGAGCGCGTCGGGCTGATCTTCGCGGACGCGGCCCCGTCGGTGGTGCTGTGCACGCGGAGCACTCGGGGCGTGGTCCCGGAGGGTTTCGAGGGCCGGGTGCTGGTCCTGGACGACCCTGCGTTCACGAGGGAGTTGGCGGACAGCTCCATTGATCTTCCGGGGGCGTTGAGTGTTCGTAGCGCGGCCTATGTGATTTATACGTCCGGGTCGACGGGTGCGCCGAAGGGTGTCGTGGTCTCGCATGCGGGGCTGGGGAATCTGGCGCGGGCGCAGATCGAGCGGTTCGCGGTCCGGCCCGGTTCGCGGGTTTTGCAGCTGGCGTCGCTGAGTTTCGACGCGGCGGTGTCGGAGCTGCTGATGGCGCTGCTGTCGGGTGGCTCGGTGGTCGTGGCCGGGGTGGACGGGCTGCCGCCGCGTGTCTCGCTGGCGGAGTCGGTACGTCGGTATGGGATCACGCATGTGACGGTGCCGCCGAGCGTGCTCATGGCGGAGGAGGAGCTGCCGGACAGCCTGGAGACGCTGGTGGTGGCGGGCGAGGCATGCTCGGCCGATCTGGCGGCGCGGTGGTCGCCGGGGCGGCGGATGATCAATGCGTACGGGCCGACGGAGACGACGGTCTGCGCGGCGATGAGCGCGCCCCTGTCATCGCAAGCGGACACGGTGCCCATCGGCCGCCCGATCGCCAACGTACGGACCTTCGTCCTCGACGCCTTCCTCCAGCCCGTACCGCCCGGCGTCACCGGTGAGCTGTACGCGGCCGGCGCGGGCCTGGCGCGCGGCTACCTGAACCGCCCGGCCCTGACCGGGGAGCGGTTCGTGGCCTGCCCGTTCGCGCCGGGCGAGCGGATGTACCGGACCGGCGACCTGGCCCGCTGGACCGATGACGGCGAGCTGGTCTTCGTCGGCCGGGCGGACGCTCAGGTCAAGGTCCGGGGCTTCAGGGTCGAGCTGGGCGAGGTGGAGGCGGCGCTCGCCGCGCACGAGGCGGTGGCCCAGGCCGTCGTCCTGGCCCGGGAGGACCGTCCGGGCGAGCGCCGCCTCGTCGGTTACGTGGTGCCGGACGGCGGCGAGCCGGACGGCCAGGCGATGCGCGACCACCTCGCGACAGTGCTGCCGGAGTACATGGTGCCGGCATCGGTGGTCGTCCTCGACGCGCTGCCGGTGACCGCGAACGGCAAGACGGACCGCACCTCCCTCCCCGCGCCCGACCTCATGGAGCACGTCACGGACCGCGCGCCGCGAGGAGAGGTGGAGACGGCCCTCTGCGCGCTCTTCGCCGAGGTGCTGGGGCTGGAGCGGGTGGGCGTCGAGGACAGTTTCTTCGAGCTGGGCGGCGACTCCATCATGGCCATGCAGCTCGTCGCGCGGGCGCGGCGGGAGGGCCTGCTCTTCGACACCCAGGACATGTTCGAGCGCGAGTACCCGGCGAGCCTGGCGGCGGCCGTACGGACCACCAGGCCCGTCGAGGGCGAGGAGCCGGACTCGGGCGTGGGCGAGGTGCCCTGGACGCCGGTGATGCGGATCCTGGGCGACCGGGTCGTGGGGCCCGGCTTCGCGCAGTGGATGGTGGTGGGGGCCCCGGCCGGGCTCGGCCTGGACGTGCTGACGGCCGGGCTGGCGGCCGTACTGGACACCCACGACATGCTGCGGGCCCGCGTGGCGCCGTCGTCGCTGCCGCCTTCCCCTTCCCCTTCCCCTTCGTCTTCGTCTTCTGGCGATGAGGGTCGGGCGGCGCTGGTGGTCGGCGAGCGCGGCTCGGTGGACGCGGCCGGGCTGGTGGTCCGGGTGGACGCTGTCGGCAGGGACTCCGCCCACATGGAAGCGGTGGCCGCCGCGGCGGTGGAGGACGCCAAGGCGCGGCTGGATCCGGGCGCGGGGGTGATGGTTCAGCTGGTGTGGGTGGACGCGGGCCCCGATCGGATGGGCCGGCTGGTGTTCGTAGCGCATCACCTGGTGGTCGACGGCGTGTCGTGGCGCATCCTCGTGCCGGATCTGGCCGCCGCCTGCGAGGCGGTGGCGGCCGGACGGAAGCCGGAACTGGACCCGGTGGGGACGTCCTTCCGCCGCTGGGCGGAGATCCTGACGGCCCAGGCGACGGACGAGAGCCGGGTCGCCGAACTCGGCGAGTGGGCAGCCATGTTGGGCGGATGCGGGGGAGATCCGCTGCTCGGTGAGCGGCCGCTCGACCCCGCGCGGGACACCGCCGCGACCGTACGGCGCCAGGCGTGGGCCGTCCCCGAGCCGCAGGCGGCGACGCTGGTGGCCAAGACGCCCTCGACGTTCCATTGCAGCATCCACGAGGTGCTGCTCTCCACGCTGGCGGCGGCGGTCACCGACTGGCGGCCGGACCCCGATCCCACCGTCCTCGTGAACATCGAGGGGCACGGACGCGACCCCGTCGCGGGCACGCAGCTGACGCGCACGGTCGGCTGGTTCACCAGCGTGCATCCGGTCCGGCTGCGGCTGGACGGCATCGACGTCGCCGGGGCCCGAGCTGGTGGGGCGACGATCGGCGACGTGCTCAAAGTCGTGAAGGAGCAGGGGCGTTCGGTGCCCGGCGACGGCCTCGGGTACGCGCTGCTGCGCCATCTCAACCCCGACACCGCACTGGTGCTGGCGGCCCTGCCGTCCCCGCAGATCGGCTTCAACTACCTCGGCCGGTTCGCCGCCGCCACCACCGCCACTGCCACCGCCGCCGCCACTGCCACCACCGACACCGACACCGACACCGACAGCGGCTCCGCGGAGGCGTGGCAGGCGGCCGGGGGAACGGCGATCGGCTCCTCGGCGGACCCGACGATGCCCGCCGTGCACGCCTTGGAGGCGGGCGCGTTCATCCGCGACACCCCGGACGGGCCCGGCCTCACGGTCACGCTGCGCTGGCCCGCCGGCCTCTTGGACGCGGGCGCGGTGGAACGGCTCGCGCGGACCTGGCTCGACATGCTCTCCGCGCTGGCCGCGCACACCGCCGACCCCGAGGCCGGCGGCCACACCCCCTCGGACTTCCCCCTCCTCGACCTGGCCCAGGACGAGGTCGAGCAGTTCGAGGCGATCGCGGCCAAGTCCGACGGAGGCCGGTAGCCGTGAAGCCTTCGACCATCGGCAAGGGAGCCGCGCTGGAGGAGGTGTGGCCGCTGTCGCCGCTCCAGGAAGGCATCCTCTTCCACGCCGAATCCGATGAGGAGGGCCCCGACCTCTACACCATCCAGCAGACGCTCGCCGTGCACGGTCCGGTCGACGCGGGGCGGCTGCGGGCCTCGTGGGAGGCGCTGGTGGCGCGGCATGCCACGCTGCGGGCGGCCTTCCACCGGCGGCCGACCGGCGAGGCCGTACAGCTGATACTCCGCCAGGTCACCCTGCCCTGGCGGCAGACCGACCTGTCGGGGCTGTCCGACGCCGACGCGTCGGCCGAGGCGGACCGGCTCGCCGAGCGGGACCGTACGCGGCGGTTCGACCTGTCGGCGGCGCCGCTGCTGCGCGTACTGCTGATCCGGCTCGGCGAGGACCGGCACCGGATGGTGATGACCAGTCACCACATCCTGCTGGACGGCTGGTCCATGCCGCTCATCCTCGGCGAGGTGTCCGCGGCGTACGCGGCGGGCGGGGACGGCTCCGCGCTGCGGCAGACGGGCTCCTACCGGGACTACCTGGCCTGGCTGGAGCGGCAGGACCGAGCCGCCGCCGTGGAGGCGTGGCGCGGGGAGCTGACCGGGGCCGACGAACCGACGCTGGTGGCCCCCGCCGACCTCGGCAGCAGCGTCACGGCGCCCCCGCGCCGCTGCCCCGTCCCGCTTCCGGAGGCGCTGCCGCACGCGCTGGGGGAGTTCGCCCGTACGCACGGCCTGACCGTGAACACCATCGTGCGGGGCGCGTGGGCGCTGGTGCTGTCCCGGCTCTCCGGGCACAAGGACGTCGTCTTCGGCGCCACCGTGGCGGGCCGCCCTCCCGAACTCCCCGGCGTGGACCGCATGGTGGGCCTGTTCATCAACACACTGCCGGTACGGGTCCGGCTCGACGGCGCGCAGACCGTGCTGCGGATGCTCACCGACCTCCAGGAGCACCAGACGCGGCTGCTCCCGCACCAGCACCTGGGCCTCCCCGACGTGCAGCGGCTGGGCGGGCCGGGCGCGGTCTTCGACACGCTCCTCGTCTACGAGAACTACCCGAGCCCCACCGCCGACGGGGCGCCGACGGACGGCGCGCTCTCCTTCACGGCGCTCGACACGCGCGAGGCGACGCACTACCCGCTGGTGCTGGGCATCGTCTCCGGCGACCGCCTCCAGGCCCACGTCACCTACCGCCCGGACCTGTTCGACCAGGGCACCGCGGTCTCCGTCATCGGCTGGCTGGTGCGCGTACTGGAGCAGATCGTGGCGGACCCCGCGGTCCTCGTCGGCCAGGTGGGCGTGCTCGGCGCGCATGAGCACGGGCTCGTGGTACGGGCGTGGAACGAGACGGCCGCCACCGTCCCGGGCCGCTCCGTGCCGGAGCTGATCCACCGCCAGGTGGAGCACTCGCCCGGCGCGGTGGCGCTCACGGAAGGCGAACGATCGCTCACATACGGCGAGTTGGCCGCCGCGTCGGATCGCCTGGCCGCGTATCTGTCGGCTCTGGGTGTGCGGCGCGGTGATCGGGTCGCTGTGGTGATGGAGCGTTCGGCGGAGCTGGTGGTGGCGCTGCTGGGGGTGTGGAAGGCGGGGGCCGCGTACGTACCGGTGGACGCGGGCTATCCGGCGGAGCGGGTCGCGTTCCTGCTGGCCGACTCCGCCCCGGCGGCGGTGATCTGCACCAGCCGGACGAAGCACGCGGTGCCGCACGGCGTCGTCCCGGCGTCGACGGTCCTGCTGGACGACCTGCGGGTGCCGGCGGCAACCCCCGAGGGCGGCACGCCGGCCGCCGTGGGCGCGGAGGACCTGGCCTATGTGATGTACACGTCCGGGTCCACCGGTGTCCCCAAGGGCGTGGCCGTCTCGCACGGCGCGGTCGCCGGACTGGCGGGCGAGCACGGCTGGTCCGTGGGTGTGGACGACACGGTGCTCATGCACGCGCCGCACGTCTTCGACGCCTCGCTGTTCGAGGTGTGGGTGCCGCTGGCCGCGGGCGGCCGGGTCGCGATCGCCGCTCCGGGGCCCGTGGACGCCCACCGGCTGCGGCAGGAGATCGCCGACGGCGCGACCGCGGTGCACCTGACCGCGGGCTCCTTCCGGGCGGTCGCCGAGGAGTCCCCGGAGAGCTTCGCGGGCCTCCGGGAGGCGCTGACCGGCGGCGACACGGTCCCGGCCAAGGCCGTGGCACGGGTCCGGCAGGCGTGCCCCGGCCTCGCGGTGCGCCACATGTACGGGCCGACGGAGAGCACGCTGTGCGCCACCTGGCATCTGCTCGGGCCGGACGCCGAGGCGGGCGCGGTGCTGCCGATCGGCCGCCCGCTCGCCAACCGGCGGACGTTCGTACTCGACTCCTTCCTCCACCCGGTGCCGCCCGGCGTCACGGGCGAGCTGTACCTCGCGGGCACCGGCCTGGCCCGCGGCTACC
>NZ_JBHVHQ010000179.1:0-12174 GCF_042800135.1 Streptomyces sp. NPDC057654
TCGAGGAGTTCCTCGACGGCCCGGAGGTCTCGCTCTTCGCCGTCACCGACGGCGAGAGCGTCGTACCGCTCCAGCCCGCCCAGGACTTCAAGCGCGCGCTCGACGGCGACGAGGGGCCCAACACGGGCGGCATGGGCGCGTACTCGCCGCTGCCGTGGGCCGACCCGAAGCTGGTCGACGAGGTCCTCCAGACCGTGCTCCAGCCCACCGTGGACGAGCTGCGCCGCCGCGGCACGCCGTTCTCCGGGCTGCTCTACGCGGGGCTCGCGATCACCTCGCGGGGCGTGCGGGTCATCGAGTTCAACGCCCGCTTCGGCGACCCGGAGACCCAGGTCGTCCTCGCCCGCCTCAAGACCCCGCTGGCCGGGCTGCTGCACGCCGCCGCCACCGGGGAGCTGGCCGCGTTCCCCGCGCTGCGCTGGAGCGAGGGCGCGGCCGTCACGGTCGTCGTCGCCTCGCACAACTATCCGGGGACCCCGCGCACCGGCGACGTGATCGAGGGGCTCGCCGACGTCGCGGAGCAGGACGCCCCGCACGCGTACGTGCTGCACGCCGGCACCAAGCGGAACGGCTCGGGCGAGGTGGTGAGCGCGGGCGGACGCGTCCTGTCCGTCACCGCCTCCGGCGCGGACCTGGGCGAGGCCCGTACCCGCGCCTACGAGGCCGTTTCCCGGCTGCGCCTGGACGGTTCGCACCACCGCACGGACATCGCGGCGCGAGCGGCCGAAGAGGCTGCTTCCGCCGGCTGAGGCCGCGGCCGGGGAGGAAGTGGAATGCGGCGTTCCGCGCCGCTGGCCGTTTCCTACTCGGAAGTACAGGGTCTTTACCCAAAGCCATTCCATCGAGTGACCGAGCCCCCGTCCTGCTGACGCGCGGCCCACCCCCAACTAGGGTGCGGCGCAAGCCAGCTGCCATCCGGCAACTGGCCCACCGGCATTGCGTTGTCAGTGGCCGGTGCCAGAGTGGGCACGTGGGCGTCGCCGTCGGCGCACGCCCGCGCACACCCACCGACAGTGCGGGCAGCAGGGGGTGATCGGTCTCGTGGCAGGCCCGGAAGCAGGAGCCCAGGCGGCGCGCGGCAGGGCACTCGCCGTGCTGCGCATCCGCAGCGCCGCGCTGACCGTCGCGCTGCTGCCCGCCGCCGTCGCCGTCGTGCTGCTCGCGGGCAGCGCCATGGGCCGGATCGGCGACAGCTGGGACGCGGTGCGCTGGACGGTGGTCGGCGTCGCCGCCGTCGTCCTGGTGCTGGCCGCGGGCGTCGCCGCGGTGGTCGTACGGGCCCGGCCCGCGTGCAGCCCCACCGTGCCCGTTCCCGAGGAGACCGCCCCCGACCTCTACCGCCTCGTCCGCGACCTCGCCGACCGGCTCGACGTCCCCGCCCCCTCGGCGATAGCCCTCACGCCGGACTGCGACAGCTGGCTGGAGGACCGTACGCACCCGGCGCACGGTGCGCGCCGCCGCCGTTCCGGCCGGAGCGGCCAGGGTGGGCAGGGCGGCGCCGAGGCCCGTCAGGCGGAAGCGCCCGTGCTGGTCGTCGGCTCGCCGTTCCTGTGGTGGATGCGCGTGGCCGAGCTGCGGGCGCTGCTCGCGCCAGTCGTCGCGGGCACCGGGCCCGCCGCCAACGCCGACATAGCGGCGGCCCGCCGCTTCGTGCGCGGGCTGGACGCGGCCGTCGCGGTCGGAGCCGGCGGCGCGAGCGGCCGTGCGGGGGAGAGCCGGGGCCCGGCCGGAGCTGCCGCCGCCGCGTTCGCCCCGCTGCTCGCCGTCGTGCGCAGACCCGCGCTCGCCTTCGTGGGGTGGGTCGCCCGGCTGCTGCTGCGCTCGTGCCGGGTGCACGCCGCCGAGATGGAGCGGTGCGTCGCCGCGGCCGCCTCCGAGCGGGCCCAGGGCGTGGACTACGGCCTGCGGATCGTCGCCCAGGAACAGGTCGGCCTCGCCTACGCGGGCTGGGACCGGCTGCTGACGCGGGTCGCGCTGCCCGCGTGGCGGATGGGCCGCTGGCCGTCCCGGCTGGACGCGGGCGTCGTCGCCGCGCTCACCGAGCTGTCGCGCCGCGACCGCCTCGCCGACGGGTTCACCACCCGGCTCGGCGAGCGCCCCGCGTGCGACCTGCTGGAGGAGCCCGGCCTCATCGACGAGGCCACGTCGCTGCTCGCCGCCCGCCTCTTCCACGGCGGCCTGCCGGAGCCGGGCCCGGACTGGTCCCCGGTCGCCTGGAGCCAGTACCCGGAGGAGGTCGTCGACCGCAAATGGCGCCAGGAGGCCGCCCGCCTCCACCGCGCCCTGGACGACGTCAGCCCGGCGGCCGGGCTGTCACCCTCGGACGCGGCGGGTGTCGCGGACGCCGCCCAGTCCGGTACCGACGCCCGTACCGACGCCCGCACGGAAGCGCGTACACCCGCCCGTAGCGAGACGTCCGCCCGTGTCCGTACGGAGGCGCGTACACCCGCCCGTACCCCGGCCCGTACGGACGGACCAGCCGCGGCTGCCGACGGCGGCCCGGTGGGGCGTACGGACGGGATGGGCGGCGGGGCGGACCGCGACGGGGGAGCGGCGGACGCCGGGCCCCCGGCCGCGCCGACGCTGGCCCGCGTCATCGCGCGGCTCACCTCCGCCGACGGCGGTGCGGACGTCGGCGACGGACTGGCGAGCTGGCTCACCGCCGAGGTCGCGCGCGAGGAGGCGGCCCAGCAGGAGGCCGCCCAGCGGGAGGCCGGGCGCGGCGACCGGGTGGCGGACGACCCGTGGCTGGACGGCCTCGCGCCGCCCTTCCCGCTCCAGCCGCCGCGCACCGGCCGCGAGCTGCTGACCGACCACGTCACCGCGATGGTGTGCTGCGCGGCCATGGACTCCGCGGGCGCGGCCCCCGGCCTGGACTGGCTGGACGGGCCGGCGCTGCTGTTCGGCGGCGCCCGGCGCAGCGATCTGGCCGGTCCCGTCCTCAGCCTCGTCGAGGACGGCGACGACGGGCCGCTGCGCGTCTGGCTCGGCGAGGTCGGAGTGCGCCCGGAGAAGCCCGTCCGGCTGGTGTGAAACCGGGGAGCGCGAGGGTGCCCAGCGCCCCGCGCGGCCACCGGTCGGCGGGCGACCCGCCGAGAAAATAGCGACAAGCGGTGACGATATGAGTGCGTTATGTGATGTGCTGGGGCCCCGTTGCCTTCGAAGACCGGGTCCAGCACCGCCGAATCGGTACGTAACGACAGTCGGCGCGTAGCGACAACCGCGAAAGACAGCACGACAAGCACAACGAGCACAGCAAGCACGACAAGCACAGCACAGCTCAGTGAGCGAGGCAGCGGGGCGGCAGGCGGGGACGCGGCGAGACGCAGGGAGGGGACGCACGTGGGAACGGAGCAGATCCGCCGATGGGAGTCGGGGGCGCTGGCACACGCCGTCTCGGACCCCTTCGGCCAAGGCCCGGTGCCCTGGCTGCGCGGGAGCGAGCACTACTTCGACGACACCGGCCAGATCATCCCCTGGTACGTGGACGTCGAGCGCGGCCCGGCCGCGGCACCGGGCGCCGCCGCGGGCACCGGCCCGGCCGCCCGCGCGGCCAAGATCCCCGCGCCCCGGACCCGCGGCCCGCGCATGGCCGACGACGTCCACCGCCAGATCAAGGGCTTCGCGTCCACGGGCTCCGCCGCGCCGGGCGACGCCATCGACTTCCGCATCACCGTGGACCCGCCCCAGCAGTTCAGCGTGGACGTGTACCGCATCGGGCACTACGGCGGCGACGGCGCCCAGAAGATCACCACGAGCCCGCGGCTCTCCGGCATCGTCCAGCCGCCCCCGCTCACCGCCGACCGGACCGTCTCCTGCCACCACTGGTGGCACTCCTGGCGGCTCCAGATCCCCACGTACTGGAACCTCGGCGCGTACGTCGCCGTGCTCACCACCGAGGACGGCCACCGCAGCCACATCCCCTTCACGGTCCGTGACGACCACCCCGCCGACCTGCTGCTCGTCCTCCCCGACATCACCTGGCAGGCGTACAACCTCTACCCCGAGGACGGCCATACGGGCGCCAGCCTCTACCACGCGTGGGACGGCGACGGCCGGCTGCTCGGCGAGGAGGACGCCGCGGTCACGGTCTCCTTCGACCGCCCGTACGCGGGCGCGGGGCTGCCGCTGCACGTGGGGCACGCCTACGACTTCATCCGCTGGGCCGAGCGGTACGGCTACGACCTCGCGTACGCCGACACCCGCGACCTGCACGCCGGCCGCGTCGACGCCTCCCGCTACCGCGGCCTGGTCTTCCCCGGCCACGACGAGTACTGGTCCGCGCCCATGCGGCGCACCGTCGAGCGGGCCCGCGACACCGGCACCTCGCTGGTCTTCCTCTCCGCCAACACCATGTACTGGCAGGTGGAGCTGGCCCCCTCGCCGGCCGGCACCCCCGACCGCCTGCTGACCTGCCGCAAGCGCCGCGGCCCCGGCCGGGCCGCCCTGTGGCGCGAGATCGCCGCGCCCGAGCAGCAGCTCCTGGGCATCCAGTACGCGGGCCGCGTCCCGGAACCCGCGCCCATGGTCGTACGCAACGCCGGGCACTGGCTGTGGGAGGCGGTCGGCGCGGGGGAGGGCGATGAGCTGCCGGGCCTGGTGGCGGGCGAGGCCGACCGCTACTACCCGCGGACGGCGCTGCCCGAGCACACCCGCCGCATCCTCCTCGCCCACTCCCCGTACGAGGACAGCGAGGGGAGCACGCGGTATCAGGAGACCTCGCTGTACCGCGCGCCCAGCGGCGCCCTCGTCTTCGCGTCAGGCACGTTCGCCTGGTCGCCGGCGCTGGACCGGCCCGGCCATGTGGACGAGCGCATCCAGCGGGCCACGGCCAATCTGCTCGACCGGATCTGCAAGCGGGACTGACCCGGGCCCGGGGGCCTATTCTCCTGCCCGTATCGACCCCAGCTCGCGCGCCAGCGCCACCGTCAGCGCCCGGAAGATCCGCACTTCCGGGTCGCCGTCCCCGGCGCGGGTCGCCAGTACGCTGTGCGCCCACGGCGCGTCCAGCACCGGCGCGTACACCGCGCCGGGCCACGGGTAGTAGCGCGCGAAGGACTCCAGCCCGGAGCCCGCGCCGCGCCCCGACGCCACGCTGGTGAGGATGTCCTGCGGGGTCAGCGCGCAGTCCAGGCTCCGCCGGGGCGGTTCCTGACCGGTCTCGGGGCGGGGGCGCTGCTCACGGCGGGCAGCGTGTGGATCAAGGAGCTGTCCTCGCCGCCGCACGGCACGGCGGCGGCGCCGGGCGTCGCCGCGCGCCGCTCGGGGCTCTTCCTCTCGGCGGGGTTCGCTACGGGCGGCCTGGCGGCGTCGCTGCTCGCGGAGTGGGCGCCGTACCCGATGGTGACGGCGTACGTGCCGCACCTGGTGCTGTCGGCGGTGGCGCGCCTGGCGGCCCGGCACCGGGTGGGGACGGCGGTGGCCGGGATGGCGGCGGTGGCCGTGGGCCTGCTCGTGGCGGCGTTCGCGGCCGCACACGCCGATCCGGTGTACGGGCTGGTGGCCGCGGCGCTGATCGGGGCGGGGTACGGGCTCTGTGTGACGTACGGGCTCACCGAGGTCGCGCTGCTCGCGCCGCCGGGGGCGCTGGCGCGGCTCACGTCCCGGTTCTGGGTCCTCGCCTATCTGGGCTTCTTCGCCCCGTACGGCTTCACGCTCCTCAACGGCCCCTTCGACCCCGCCGCGATCTTCCTTGCGGCCGCGGGTCTGGCGGCCGTCACAGGCATCGGAGTGACCCTCGCGGGAAGCCGGGCGGCGGAGTAGGGAAGAATCGGGGGCCTTGGAGCAACCCACCGGGAGGATTCGTGTCCGGATTCGTAGAGAAGCCCGACCATGCAGAGGTGCCGGGCCTTGTGCATCTGCACACCGGAAAGGTTCGCGACCTCTACCGCAACGGGAGCGGCGAGCTGGTGATGGTCGCCAGCGACCGCACCTCCGCCTTCGACTGGGTGCTGCCCACCGAGATCCCCGACAAGGGGCGGGTGCTCACGCAGCTCTCCCTGTGGTGGTTCGACAAGCTGGCGGACCTGGTGCCGAACCATGTCCTGTCGACCGACCTCCCGGAGGGCGCGCCCGCCGACTGGGAGGGCCGCACGCTCATCTGCAAGCCGCTGGACATGGTGCAGGTCGAGTGCGTGGCGCGCGGCTACCTCACGGGCTCGGGCCTGGTGGAGTACGAGAAGACCCGTACGGTGTGCGGGCTCGCGCTGCCGGAGGGGCTGGCGGACGGGTCCGAGCTGCCGTCGCCGATCTTCACCCCGGCGACGAAGGCCGCGGTCGGCGAGCACGACGAGAACGTCAGCTACGAGGAAGTGGCCCGGCAGGTGGGCCCCGAGACGGCCGCCCAGCTCCGCCAGACGACGCTCGCCGTGTACACGCGTGCCCGGGACATCGCCCGCGAGCGGGGCATCATCCTCGCCGACACGAAGTTCGAGTTCGGCTTCGAGGGCGACCGGCTCGTCCTCGCGGACGAGGCGCTCACCCCGGACTCGTCCCGCTTCTGGCCCGCCGACGAATGGCAACCGGGCCGTCCCCAGGCCTCCTTCGACAAACAGTTCGTCCGCGACTGGCTCACCTCCCCCGCCTCGGCCTGGAACCGCCACAGCGAACAGCCCCCGCCGCCGCTCCCGAAGGAAACGGTGGAACAGACACGAGCCAAGTATGTGGAGGCGTACGAACGCCTTACGGGCACGCCGTGGGTCTAGGCGGCCGGCCTGTGCGGGGGTGCGCCCGGCGCACCCCCGCGGCTCAGGTTCGCCCCGGCCCAATAACAAGAGTTTTGTTAAACTCGGCCCATGGCAACCTCGGCTGAACCGCCGGCTCCCGGCGAAGGCCCCGTCCGCCCCGTCTCCGTCTCGCTCCACGAAGGCACCATCGCGGCCCTCAAAGCGCACACCGGCAAGCGCGGCATGTCCGCCTACGTCGAATCCCTCATCCAGCGCCAGTTGGAACGGGACCGCCTGCGCGAGCTCATCGACGACGCGGAAGCCGCACACGGCCCGGTCGACCAGGCCGCCGTCGAGTCCAAGCGCGCGATCCTGCGCGGCAGGACGGCCGGCTCGGCCGACGCCGCGTGAGCGGCGGCACGCTGGTCCTGGACTGCGAGGGGCTGTCCCAACTGGTGCGGCGTACGCCCGAACTCACCGAGTGGCTGGCCGCCGCCGAGGCGGAGGACATCCGCGTCGTCGTCAGCTCCGTCACCCTCGTCGAGGCCCGAGACCCCAGGACCCACCAGGCCCGCTTCGACTACGCCGCCTCCCGCGTCAACATCGTGCCGCCCACCGAGGCCATCGCCCGGCAGGCAAGCAAACTCCTTGCCGCAGCCGGACTCCACGGACACAAATACGCCCTCGACGCGATCGTCGCCGCCACCGCACTCGCCTCACCGGCCCCGACGACCGTCCTGACCTCGGACCCCGAGGACCTCCACCTGCTGTGCGGCCCCGGGGTCCGAGTGCTCAAGATCTGACCTGTTCAGGCCGTCCAGCCCGGCAGGGCGACTACGTCAGACCTGGTACCGGCCCCCGGCGAACAGTGCGAGGTTCGCCCGTACCCACTCCGACGTCCGTTCCAGCCCCTCCTCCAGGCCCACGCGCGGCTCCCACCCCGCCCACTCCCCGGCACGGGAGTTGTCCGAGAGGAGCCGCTCCACCTCGCTCCCGCCCGGCCGCAGCCGCCCGGTGTCCACGACGACCTCCGCGTCCCGCCCGGACGCCTTGATCAGGGACGCGGCGAGGTCGCCGATGGAGATCTCGCGGCCGGTGCCCAGGTTCACGACGTGCCCGATCGCGCGGTCGCACTCGGCCAGCGCCAGGAACCCCTCGGCGGTGTCGGTGACATACGTGAAGTCGCGGGTCGGCGTCGTCGAGCCGAGCCTGATCTCGCGGGCGCCGGAGTGCAGTTGGGACAGGATGGCGGGGATGACGGCGCGCGCGGACTGCCGGGGGCCGTACGTGTTGAAGGGCCGTACGACCGTCACCGGCAGCTCGAAGGCGTGCGCGTAGGACAGCGCCATCATGTCCGCGCCGATCTTCGAGGCGGAGTACGGCGACTGCGGCTGCAATGGATGCGCTTCGCTGATCGGCGCCGTCAGCGCGGTCCCGTACACCTCACTGGTCGAGGTGTGCACCATCCGCCGCACCCCATGCCGCCGGCACGCGGCGGCGACGTTCTGCGTGCCGACCACATTGGTCTGCACGTACGCCTCGGGCGCCTCATAGCTGTACGGAATCCCGATCAGCGCCGCCAGATGGAACACCGTGTCGCACCCGGCCACCGCGTCCATCACCCGCCCCGCGTCCCGGACGTCCCCCGCCACCATCTCGACGGGGGAGTCCGCCCCGAGATACCGCGCGAGATACCCGCGCTCCGCGTACGGCTTGTAGTGCACGAGCGCCCGCACCCGCGCCCCGCGCTCCACCAGCAGATCCACGAGCGTCGAGCCGATGAAGCCCTCCGCGCCGGTGACCAGGACCGTACGACCGGACCAGTTGTTCTCGTTCATGCGTGTGTCCTCTCAGGAAAGGTGTGGGGGAAGGGAGCGGAAGGGGCCCGGCCCGCCAGCCGCAGCACCCACCCCGCCATCAGCTCGGCCGCCCGCGCGTGCGTCCCCGGGTCCGCCGCCGCGCTCATCGCCGCCAGCCGCGCCGGCTCGGCCAGCAGCGGTTCGATCAGTCCGGCGAGGCGCGCTCCGGTCGTCTCGCCGTCCGGCAGCAGCAGTCCCGCACCCGCGTCGGAGAGCACCCGCGCGTTGTGCGTCTGGTGGTCGTGCGGCGCGTGCGGGTACGGGACGAGCACGGCCGGCATCCGTACGCTCGACAGCTCGGCGACCGTCGCCGAACCCGCCCGGCACACCACCAAGTCGGCCGCCGCGTATGCCAGATCCATCCGGTCCAGATAGCCGACGGCCCGCGCCGTCTCGGCGCAGCCGTCCGCGACGAGCCGCGCCCGTACCGCGTCCAGCGCCTGCGGACCGGTTTTGATCACCAGCCGTACGTCCGGCCGGAACCGCCACCGCCGCGCCAGCTCCACCGCGGCCTCCGTCAGCCGCGCGGCCCCCAGGCTGCCGCCGTTGAACAGCACCAGCCGCGCGCCGTCCGGCACCCCGAACTCCGCCCGCGCCTCGGCGCGCAGCGCCGCCCGGTCCAGCCCGGCCACCGCCCCCACCAGCGGCATCCCGACCGTCTCGGCGGACAGGGCGGCCCGCGTCGGCAGATGCTCGCGGCTGCGGTCGAAGGCCAGCGCCACATTGCGGGTCAGCGCGGTCGCGAACCGGTTCGCGCGCCCCGGCACCGCGTTGGACTCATGGACGAGCGAGGGCCGCCCGGCCATGCGCGCCCCGAGCACGGCGGGCGCGCTCGGGTAGCCGCCCATGCCGACGACGACCTCCGCGCCCTGCGCCTCGATCAGCCGCCGGGCCTGCCGCCCGGAGCGCAGCAGATCGGCCGGGAGGAGGAAGCGGCGCGAGCCGAGCGAGGGGTCGAAGGGGATCATGTCGACGGTGTGCAGCCGGTATCCGGCGGCCGGGATCAGCCGGGTCTCCAGCCCCCGTTCCGTGCCGATGAAGCTGATCACGGCATCCGGTTCGGCCCGCCGGATCGCGTCGGCGACGGCCAGTCCGGGATAGATGTGCCCGCCGGTGCCGCCCGCCCCGACGATCACCGAAAGCGGGCTGCGCGGCCCATGGGTGTCGTGTGCTGTAGCCATGGAGGCAGCGTCGCGAGCTGCTCTAAGAGGGTTTTAAGAACCGTTCTGCCAAGGTATGCGTGGAAACGCACCCACGTGAGAGGCCCCGCCCATGCCCGACGCGCAGCCCCCGGTGCCACTGCCTCTGGACCACGTGGATGTGCCGGTGGACGTGCCGCCCGACGCCGCGACCATCGCACTCGACGCCGCGACCGTCGCACCCGACGCCGCGACCGCCCCGCCCGATATCCTCGCCGTGGACGACGACCCCGAGGTCCTGGCCGCCATCGTCGACGGGCTCACCGTCGAAGGGTATGCGGTCCGCTCCGCCGCCGACGGCCTCGAAGCCCTCTCCGCCGTCGCCGCCGCCCCGCCCGCCGCCATCGTCCTCGACCTCGCCATGCCCGTACTCGACGGCCTCGCCGTCTGCCGCCGGCTGCGCGAGATGGGCGACCGTACGCCCGTACTCGTCCTCACCGCCCGCGACGCCGTATCCGACCGCGTCGCGGGCCTCGACGCCGGAGCCGACGACTACCTCGTCAAACCCTTCGCCCTCGACGAACTCCTCGCCCGGCTGCGTGCCCTGCTGCGCCGCGCCTCCGCCGCCCTGCCGCCGCCGGAGGAGGCCGAGCTGACCTTCGCCGACCTCACCGTCGACCCCGTCACCCGCACCGGCCGCCGCGGCGGCCACCGGATCGACTTCACCCGCACCGAGTTCACCCTGCTCGACGTGCTGCTGCGCCACCCCGGCCAGGTGCTGCCCCGCGAGACGATCCAGCAGCTCGTCTGGGGTACGGACTTCGGGCCGGACTCCAACTCCCTGGCCGTGTACATCGGTTACCTGCGCCGCAAACTGGAGGCGGACGGCGCGCCCCGCCTCGTCCACACCGTGCACGGCATCGGCTATCTGCTGGCCGAACGGTGAGCGGCGGACACCGGCGCACCCCCACCCCGCCGGGCCGCGACCGGCTGCGTCGGCGGCTGAGCCGCAGCCCCCTGCGCACCCGCCTCGCCCTCGTCACCTCCGCCGCCGTCGCCCTCGTCGCGCTCGGCGTGCTCGCCGCCGCGTACGTCGTCATCCGCTACGAGCTCGTACGCCAGCTGGACCTCCAGCTCACCCAGCAGTCCACGCTGATCAAACAGGAGGACTGGAGCGGGAAGACCGGCGCGCTACAGAGCGACTGCCGCTGGCTCTCCGCCCCCGCCTGCGCGCAGATCGTCCCCGCCGGCTCCCGCAAGAATGACGTGCCGGGCAAGCTGGCTCTCCCCGTCACCGAAGCCACCCGGCAGGTAGCCGCAGGCGACCGCGGCGCGTACTACAGCGACATCACCCACCAGGGCCACCCGCTGCGCATGCTCACCACCCCCACCAAGAACGACCGCGCGCTCCAGGTCGCGATCCGCTCCGACATCGTCGAGAAGGGCGTCCGGCAGGCGGGCCTGCTGCTCGCCGCGGTCGGCGGCGCGGGCGTGCTGCTCGCCGCGGGCCTCGGCTACTTCGCCTCCCGTACGGCCCTGCGCCCCGTCACCCGCCTCACCGCCACCGCCGAACGCATCGCCGCCACCCGCGACCCCGCCCACCGCATCGAACTCGCCCCCTACGAGGCCCGCCGCCAGGACGAGATCACCCGCCTCGCCGACAGCTTCAACACCATGCTCGGCGAGCTGGAGCAGTCGGTGGCCGCCCAGCGCCGCCTCGTCGCCGACGCCTCCCACGAACTGCGCACCCCGCTCACCGCGCTGCGCACCAACGCCGAACTCCTCGCCCGCGCCGAACGGCTCTCCGACGCCCAGCGCGACCGGGCCGCGGGCGCGCTCGGCCGCCAGCTCCGCGAGGTCACCGGCCTGGTCAACGACCTGATCGAGCTGGCCCGCGAGGAGGAGCCGCAGCCGCTCGTCGAACAGGTCCGCCTGGACCGCCTCGCGCGGCGCTGCGTGGAGCAGGCCCGCGAACACTGGCCGGACACGCCGTTCACGGTGACGCTCACCGGTTTCGATACGGGCACGGGCTCGGGTGCTACGGGCCCGGTGACCGTCCCCGGCGTCCCCGCCCGCCTCGCGCGGCTGATCTCCAACCTCCTCGACAACGCGGCCAAGTTCAGCCCGCCCGGCGGCGCGGTCGAGGTCGCGCTCACCGGCTCGTACGGCGAGTCGTACGGAGGCTCGTACGGCGGCGGCCTCGATCTCACCGTCCGCGATCACGGCCGCGGCATCGCCGCCGAGGACCTCCCGTACGTCTTCGACCGCTTCTACCGCTCCCGCCAGGCCCGTGCTCTCCCCGGCTCCGGCCTCGGGCTCGCCATGGCCCGCCAGATCGCCCGCGCGCACGGCGCGGAGCTCACCGCCGAGCGGGCCGAGGGCGGCGGCGCCCGCTTCCGCCTGCGCTTCCCCGGCGGCTCGCCGGCCGGAGGACCGCCGGAGACCGCCGAAGGCCCCAGCCGCTGAACGGCTGGGGCCTTCGATCCCTGAGCGGACGACGAGACTCGAACT
>NZ_JBHVHQ010000180.1:0-12119 GCF_042800135.1 Streptomyces sp. NPDC057654
GCCCTCGCAGAGGTAGCAGCTGCCCGCGCGGCGCATCTTGGTGCCGCAGGAGAAGCAGAGCGGAGCGTCGGCGTTGAGGCCGAGCTGCATCTCCACCAGTTCGGTGCTGTTGTGCGCCTGCTTCGGGGCCGGGGCCGCGGCGACCTCGACGACCTCGGAGGCGGGCGTCGCGCCCTTGGGGGCCTCGACGTGGCGGGGCGCGGACTGGGCCAGGCCCTCCACGTCCATCTCGTCGTCGTTCGGCTCGTACGAACCCGTCTCCAGGTGACGCTGACGCTCACCGGCGGAGTGGATGCCGAGCGCGGAGCGCGTCTCGAAGGGCAGGAAGTCCAGCGCCAGGCGGCGGAAGATGTAGTCGACGATCGACTGCGCCATCCGCACGTCCGGGTCGTCCGTCATGCCGGCCGGCTCGAACCGCATGTTGGTGAACTTGGAGACGTACGTCTCCAGCGGCACGCCGTACTGGAGGCCCACCGAGACGGCGATCGAGAAGGCGTCCATCATGCCCGCGAGGGTCGAGCCCTGCTTGGACATCTTCAGGAAGACCTCGCCCAGCCCGTCGTCCGGGTAGGAATTGGCGGTCATGTAGCCCTCGGCGCCGCCGACCGTGAAGGAGGTGGTGATGCCGGGGCGGCCCTTGGGGAGGCGCTTGCGGACCGGGCGGTACTCGACGACCTTCTCCGCGGCGGGCTCCTCGGCCTTGGCCTCCTCCTTCTTCTTGGCGGAGAGCGGCTGGCCGACCTTGCAGTTGTCGCGGTAGATCGCCAGGGCCTTGAGGCCGAGCTTCCAGCCCTCGTAGTAGACCTCTTCGATCTCCTCGACGGTGGCCGCCTCGGGGACGTTGACGGTCTTGGAGATCGCGCCGGACAGGAACGGCTGCGCCGCCGCCATCATCCGCACGTGGCCCATGGCGGAGATCGACCGCTCGCCCATGGCGCAGTCGAAGACCTCGTAGTGGGCCGGGTCGAGGCCGGGGGCGTCGACGACGTTGCCGTTCTCGGCGATGTGGGCGACGATCGCCTCGACCTGCTCCGGTTCGTAGCCGAGCCGCTTGAGCGCCTTGGGGACCGTGTTGTTCACGATCTGCATTGAGCCGCCGCCGACGAGCTTCTTGAACTTGACCAGGGCCAGGTCCGGCTCGACGCCCGTGGTGTCGCAGTCCATCATCAGGCCGATGGTGCCGGTCGGCGCGAGCACGGACGCCTGGGCGTTGCGGAAGCCGTTCTTCTCGCCGAGCCGGATGACGTCCTGCCACGCCTCGGTGGCCGCGGCCCACACCGGGGTGTCCAGGTCGTCCATGCGCTTGGCGGTGCCGTTGGCGTCCGCGTGCTGCTTCATGACGCGCTTGTGGGCGTCGGCGTTGCGGGCGTAGCCGTCGTACGCGCCGACGACCGCGGCGAGCTCGGCGGAGCGCTTGTACGAGGTGCCGGTCATCAGCGAGGTGATGGCGCCGGCCAGGGCGCGGCCACCGTCGGAGTCGTACGCGTGGCCGGTGGCCATGAGCAGGGCGCCGAGGTTGGCGTAGCCGATGCCCAGCTGGCGGAAGGCGCGGGTGGTCTCGCCGATCTTCTCGGTCGGGAAGTCGGCGAAGCAGATGGAGATGTCCATCGCGGTGATGACCAGCTCGACGACCTTGGCGAAGCGCTCGGCGTCGAACGACTGGTTGCCCTGGTCGTCGTCGCGCAGGAACTTCATGAGGTTGAGCGAGGCGAGGTTGCACGAGGAGTTGTCCAGGTGCATGTACTCGCTGCAAGGGTTGGACGCGGTGATGCGGCCCGACTCCGGCGAGGTGTGCCAGTGGTTGATGGTGTCGTCGTACTGGATGCCGGGGTCGGCGCAGGCCCAGGCCGCCTCGGCCATCTTGCGGAAGAGCGACTTGGCGTCGACCTCCTCGATGACCTCGTTGTCCATGCGGCCCCGCAGGCCGAACTTCGAGCCGCTCTCCACGGCCTTCATGAACTCGTCGTTCACGCGGACCGAGTTGTTGGCGTTCTGGTACTGGACGGACGTGATGTCGTCGCCGCCCAGGTCCATGTCGAAGCCGGCGTCGCGCAGCGCGCGGACCTTCTCCTCCTCCTTCACCTTGGTCTCGATGAAGGCCTCGACGTCGGGGTGGTCGACGTCGAGCACGACCATCTTGGCCGCGCGGCGGGTGGCGCCGCCCGACTTGATCGTTCCTGCGGAGGCGTCGGCGCCGCGCATGAAGGAGACCGGACCGGAGGCGTTGCCGCCGGAGGAGAGCAGCTCCTTGGAGGAGCGGATGCGGGACAGGTTCAGGCCGGCGCCGGAGCCGCCCTTGAAGATCATCCCCTCTTCCTTGTACCAGTCCAGGATCGAGTCCATGGAGTCGTCGACGGAGAGGATGAAGCAGGCGGAGACCTGCTGCGGCTGCTTCGTGCCAACGTTGAACCAGACCGGCGAGTTGAAGCTGAAGACCTGGTGCAGGAGCGCGTAGGTCAGCTCGTGGTCGAAGATCTCGGCGTCCGCCGGGGAGGCGAAGTAGCCGTGCCGCTCGCCGGCGTCGCGGTACGTGCGCACCACTCGGTCGATGAGCTGCTTCAGGCTGGCCTCGCGGTCGGGGGAGCCGACCGCGCCGCGGAAGTACTTGCTGGTGACGATGTTGACCGCGTTCACCGACCAGGAGTCGGGGAACTCGACGCCACGCTGCTCGAAGTTGATCGAGCCGTCGCGCCAGTTGGTCATGACGACGTCACGGCGCTCCCAGACCACCTCGTCGTACGGATGCACGCCGGGGGTGGTGTGGATGCGCTCGATACGCAGACCCTTGCTCGCCTTGGTTCCCTTGGAACGGGAGCCACGTGCCGGGCCACTCGCCGTCTCTGTCATTCCGCCTCCCTGTACGGGCAAAACGCCCTAATGCGCCCATTTCTTCCATGGCGCGGTGTCTGTCTTTTGTCCGGGTGCGCGGCGCGCCCCGGACAGGTCTGTGTGGTGGCCGCTCAGTCGGCGGCCGCGGCGGGCGCGGGGACGTCCAGGTCCCCTGCGGGCCCGCCCGCGTCAGTGGTGGACCGCTGCTCACGGAGCTCGGCGACCGCGGACTCGAAGTCCTCCAGCGAGTCGAACGCCTGATACACGGACGCGAACCGAAGGTACGCGACGAGATCGAGATCCTTGAGCGGGCCGAGTATGGCGAGTCCCACGTCGTGGGTGGACAGCTCTGCGCTGCCGGTGGCGCGGACCGCCTCTTCGACCCGCTGGCCGAGCTGGGCCAGGGCGTCCTCGGTGACCGGCCGACCTTGGCACGCTTTGCGCACGCCGGAGATGACCTTGTTACGGCTGAAGGGCTCGGTGACCCCGCTCCGCTTGATCACCATCAGCGACGCGGTCTCCACGGTCGTAAACCTGCGGGAGCAGTCCGGGCACTGACGACGCCTGCGGATCGAGCAGCCGTCATCCGTGGTCCGGCTGTCGACAACGCGGCTGTCGGGGTGCCTACAGAAGGGGCAGTGCATGGCTCTTCCCTCCTCACCCTCGAAAACGGTGCACGACCAAGGGCTCCGGCGGGTCCGTGCGGATCCCCCGAAGCAGCCCCAAGCATAGGTGATGCCCTCGGCCAAGATTGACCGGGGACCACAACTTGTAGGTGGCTGACGCCCATAAAACCACTAGATCTGGTGTCTGGCGGTCAACTGCGCCCGGCGCGTGTCGCGCCTCGGCGGCATCCAAGAGAGTACGGGAAGCGACCCGGTCCCGGCTCCACGGGGGCGAGGGTGCCACACTGGGGCCCGGCGCGGCCGGACTCGTCCGGGGCTCCCGGCCGCCGGTTCGGACGCCCGGACTGATGGCCTCTGTCCTGGTTATGCCGTTCGCGGCGAAGAGTACCGCCTTGCGGTGAATCACCGCGTGGCCGTACACCCATTCCCGTGATCACGTCAGCCAATTTGCCAAATTTCACTCGAACGTGTGTTTGGCGCAACCTTTCGAAAGCAACTACCGTTGTCCAACTAGGGAGAACATTTCGAGAGGGGCCGACGTGACCACCACCGCAGGCAGCGCGACCATCACCGCCCAGGACCGCTCCCAGAGCCGACTCGATACGGCGTATCCGCTGAACGAGGGGACCATGAATCCCGAGGGGCAGAAGCCCACCCGCTCGCTACCCGGCCGCCCCCCCGGAATCCGGGCCGACAGTTCGGGGCTCACGGACCGCCAGCGCCGCGTGATCGAGGTCATCCGGGACTCCGTCCAGCGCCGCGGATACCCACCGTCCATGCGCGAGATCGGCCAGGCGGTCGGGCTGTCGAGCACCTCCTCGGTGGCGCACCAGCTCATGGCGCTGGAGCGCAAGGGCTTCCTGCGCCGGGACCCGCACCGGCCGCGGGCGTACGAGGTGCGCGGCTCGGACCAGCCGAGCAGCCAGCCCACCGACACCACCGGCAAGCCGGCCGCGTCGTACGTGCCGCTGGTCGGCCGGATCGCGGCGGGCGGCCCGATCCTGGCCGAGGAGTCCGTCGAGGACGTCTTCCCGCTCCCGCGCCAACTGGTGGGCGACGGCGAGCTGTTCGTCCTCAAGGTCGTCGGCGACTCCATGGTCGAGGCCGCGATCTGCGACGGCGACTGGGTGACCGTGCGCCGCCAGCCGGTCGCGGAGAACGGCGACATCGTGGCCGCCATGCTGGACGGCGAGGCCACGGTCAAGCGCTTCAAGCGCGAGGACAACCACGTGTGGCTGCTCCCGCACAACGCCGCCTATCAGCCCATCCCCGGTGATGAGGCGACCATCCTGGGCAAGGTGGTCGCGGTGCTGCGGCGTGTGTGAGGGCGCACCGAGAGACCGGCCCCGGAACCACTGCGCCGGTTCCGGGGCCCTGTGACGAGGCGCTGCGACGGGGGCTGACGGGCTCGGCGGCAGGCCCGTAGCCGACCCGGCGGCGGCTCTACTCCCCCGTCCGTCGGCAGCGGCTCTACGCTCCCGCCCGCTCCCCGTCCGCCGCCTTCGCGGCCGCGTCGATGGCGGCCAGTGAGCGGCGCGCCTGATTACGGTCCGTCGTGTACCAGAAGTCCGGCATGGAAGCCCGCAGGAAGCTGCCGTAGCGGGCCGTGGCCAGCCGCGGGTCGAGCACCGCCACCACGCCGCGGTCCCCGGAGGCCCGTACGAGCCGGCCTGCGCCCTGCGCCATCAGCAGCGCCGCGTGCGTCGCGGCGACCGCCATGAAGCCGTTGCCGCCCGCCTCCTCCACCGCCTTCTGCCGGGCGCTCATCAGCGGGTCGTCGGGGCGCGGGAAGGGCACCCGGTCCATGACGACCAGCTGACAGTTCACACCGGGCACGTCCACGCCCTGCCAGAGCGACAGGGTGCCGAACAGGCACGTACGGGCGTCCGTGGCGAAGGTGCGGATCAGCTCGCCCAGCGTCTCCTCGCCCTGGAGCAGGATCGGCATGTCGAGCCGGCCGCGCATCGCCTCCGCCGCGCCCTGGGCGGCCCGCATCGAGGAGAACAGGCCCAGCGTCCGGCCCCCGGCGGCCTCCACCAGCTCCGCCAACTCGTCGAGCATGTCGGTGCGGCTGCCCTCCCGGCCGGGCTGGGAGAGGTGCCGGGCGACGTAGAGGATGCCCTGCTTGGGGTAGTCGAAGGGCGACCCGACGTCGATGCCCTTCCACTGCGGTACGTCGTCGCCCCCGGTGCCCTCGGGGGCGAGCCCCAGCGACGCGCCGACCCCGTTGAAGTCACCGCCGAGCTTGAGCGTCGCCGAGGTGAGGACCACGGAGCGCTCGCTGAAGAGCTTCTCCCGCAGCAGCCCGGAGACCGACAGCGGGGCCACCCGCAGGGACGCCCCGAACCGGTCGTGGCGCTCGTACCAGACGACGTCGTACTCGGAGCCCTCCACGATCCGCTCGGCGACCGTGTGGACGTTCTCCACGGCGGCGAGCGCCTGCTTGCGCACGGCGTCCTCGTCCTGCACCGACTTGTCCCGCGTGGCGCCGATCGCCGAGATCACCGTGCGCGCGGCGTCGCGCAGCGACATCAGGGCGTAGCCCAGGTCCTCGGGGATCTCCTCCAGGCGGCCCGGCAGGGCGAGCTCCATGAGGCGCTCGAAGGTCTCCGCGGCGGTCTGGAGGGCGTCGGCGGCCTTCTCGTTCACGAGCTTGGCGGCGCGCCGGACGGCCCGGTTGACCTGCCCCGGAGTGAGCTCGCCGGTGGCGACGCCGGTGACGCGGGAGACCAGCTCGTGGGCCTCGTCGACGATCAGCACCTCGTGACCGGGCAGCACCGGTGCGCCCTCGATGGCGTCGATGGCGAGGAGCGCGTGGTTGGTGACGACGACGTCGGCGAGCTTGGCGCGCTCCCTGGCGGCCTCGGCGAAGCACTCCGCGCCGTACGCGCACTTGCTGGCGCCCAGGCACTCGCGGGAGGTCACGGAGACCTGGGACCAGGCGCGGTCGGAGACGCCCGGCGTCAGGTCGTCGCGGTCGCCGGTCTCGGTGTCCGAGGACCAGTCGCGCAGCCGCAGCAGGTCCTTGCCGAGCTTGCTGGTCGGGGTAGCCGACTCGAACGGGTCGAAGAGCCCCTCTTCCTCCTCCTGCGGCACCCCCTCATGGAGCCGGTGCAGGCACATGTAGTTCGAGCGGCCCTTGAGCATCGCGAACTCGGGGCGGCGGCGCAGCAGCGGATGCAGCGCGTCGACCGTGCGGGGCAGGTCCCGCTCGACCAGCTGCCGCTGGAGGGCGAGCGTAGCGGTGGCGACCACCACACGTTCGCCGTGCGCGAGGGCCGGCACCAGATAGCCGAGGGACTTGCCGGTGCCGGTGCCCGCCTGCACCAGCAGGTGGGCGTTGTCGTCCACGGCCTCGGCGACGGCTTCGGCCATGGTGACCTGTCCGGGGCGCTCCGTACCGCCCACGGCGGTGACGGCGGCGTGCAGCAGATCGGGGAGGGAGGGCTTCGTCGTCATAGCCCTGACACCCTACGGTGCGGCACTGACATCGCCGTCCACGCGGCCCTCGGGCCGGGGGCGGCGGTCACGGTGCGTGCAGGGGGTTCGAGACGGTCCCGTGCACGGCCGCGTGCGGGCGTTTCGGGCGGTCGCGGTATCCGTCGAGATGGAGCCGGTTGCGGTTGAGACACAGGCGCGCGATGCGGGGCGTCAGCAGATCGAAGGTCTCATAGCGCTCCTTTCCCTCGGGGAAGCGCTCGTGGTGGCGGAGGATCTCGGCCCGTACGAGCGCCCAGAACTCGGCTTCGGGAACGGCCAATTGGTCGGCGCAGAGCGGCGCGAGATAGCGGAACACGCCGACGAAAAGACCCGCGTGGATGAACTGGGTGAGAAAGGCGGGCGGTTCGGTGAGCAGCACCGAGCGGACGTCGGCGGGCATCGCGTCGTGCTCGGGCAGCGGCCGGGCGCTGATGTTGACGTCGTCGACGAAGTCCTTGACCGCGAGGCGCACCGGCACGTCGTTGTCGTCGAAGACGACGATGGCGTTCTCTCCGTGCGGGGAGAAGACCGTGCCGTAGCGGTAGAGGAACCGCAGCAGGGGCGGCAGCAGGGCGGCGAAGAGGCGGCGCAGCCAGGCGGCCGGGGGCAGCCCGGAGCGGTGTACCAGTTCGGCGGTGACGGCCCGTCCGGCGGCGTCGGTGTGCAGCAGGGCCGCGAGGGTACGGGCCCGCTCGCCCGGCGCGAGCTGCGGCGCGAGCGGCTCGCGCCAGATGCAGCCGAGCAGTTCCTTGTACTGGTACGGGACGCCGAGGAGCCGGTCGTACAAGGGGTGTTCGACGGTGACGGAGGCCGTTTCGCCGAGGAGGATCACGCGGGTCTCGTCGCGGAGGAACTCGTCGGCGTCGCGCAGGGAGTGCACCCAGGCGGTCACGGCGGGGGCGGCGAGGGTCCGTTCGGTGGGCAGGCCGCGCCAGACGAGGGTGTTGAGGATGGACAGCGGGAGTTTGACCGTACGGGCGTGCGGGCGGCTGGTGTTGAGGAAGGTGCGGATCGACTGCTGGGGCAGCCGGAGGTCGTTGTCAGTGGGCAGGGGGATGATGGTGGCGTCGGCGAGATGCGGGGCGAAGAGGGGCGCGATGGTCTCGTCCCACTGCCAGGGGTGGACGGGGAGCCAGAGGTAGTCGGCGGGGTCGCGGCCCTGGTCGGAGATGGTGCGGGCGAAGGCGGCGCGCGTGCCGGGTGCGAGTTCCTCGCGGTAGAGGAGATCGGGGGTGGCGAGGGCGGGGACGCCTCGGTAGCGGGCGAGGTCGCGGTGGACGGCGAGCCATGGCAGGCGCTGGGGCAGGCGGGCCTCCGGCGTCCAGCGGGCGGCGTCGGAGGCCGAGAAGCCGATGCGCCCTTTGTTGGCGATGAGCCAGGGGTGGCCGGTCTGGTGGCCTTCGAGGTCGGCGTAGCCGAGATCGGCGAGGGCGGGTGCGGAGAGGGCGGTGGTGCGCAGCCGGACGTCCGCGGAGAGGGTGGCGGTGAGTTCGCGGACGAGGTGGCCGGTGGTGTCCCCGGTGAGGTCCAGCACGGTGTCGTGGGCCTCGGCGAGGAATTGGAGCACGTCGCCGTGGGGGGTGATGGAGCCGGGCTCCACGCGCCAGTGTCCGTACGCGCCGCGGCGGGCGCGGAAGCGGTAGGTGACCTGCTCGGTCACGGGGAGCCGGTAGGGGCGGTACGCGGCCGCGCCGCCCTGGGACTGCCCGGCGCCGGGCTCCCCGTCCTGGGCCGCGCCGTCCGGCTCGGGGGTGAGTACGCCTTCGTAGCTCAGCTCGGCGAGGAGCTTGGCGAGGAGGTCGCGGGAGGCATGGTGCCAGGTTGACTGCGTGGGACGGGGCGAAGGAGGCATGAGGGGACTCCTCGGGTGCGGAACCTGGGCGCGCCAGGCGGAGATATGAGTCGCGGGGCCCGGATGGGGGCCGGGTGTGGGATCACAGGTGGTGTCACAGGACGTCGCACAGGGAGCGGTCACGGATCATCAGGGCCGCGCGTTTGCCGGGGAGTTCCAGCTCGGCGGAGAAGCGGAAGCCCGCGCCGAGGAACGCGGCTACGGAGGGGGTGTTGCGGAGGTCCGGTTCGGCGATGACCCGGGCGCAGGAGGGACGGTGGCCGAGGACGTGGTCGGCCACGGCCCGGAGCAGGGTGGTGCCGAGCCCGCGGCCGCGGTGGGCGACCGCGCCGATGAGCAGGTGGAGGCCGGTGTCGTGCGGTCTGGCCGGGTAGTAGCGGGCGACCGGGTCGAGGTCGGCGCGGTACACCTCCCAGTAGCTCATGGGCGCCCCGGCGAGCACGCCGAGGCAGGGCACGCTGCGCCCGTCCCCGTCGAGTTGGGCGCGGACATGGGCCGCGGTGGTCTCGGCGGGGCCCGCGAGCTCCCAGAAGGCGGCTACGGCCGGGTCGTTCATCCAGCCGGTGAGGAGGCGCAGGTCGCGTTCGAGGCGTACGGGTACGAGCTGGAAGGGGCCCGCGTCGGTGCCGACGGGCCCCCATGAGGTGAGCCCGTCGAGCAGGTCGGGGCCGCCCGACGGGCGAGGGGGCCCATCGGGGCCGGGGCAGTCGGGGGTGATGAAGGCCGCCAGTTCCTCGGACAGGTTGAGGTCGATGGTGTCGTCGGCGTCAGGATCGGAGGCGGGGTCGGGGCCGGGATCGATGGTGGTGCCGGTGCTGGAGTCGGTGGGTTGCTGCACGGCGGCGCTCTCCTTTCGGCATGGACAGGGGTCGGGGGGGCGTGTCCGGGCGCTCAGGGGCTCGCGGTCAGCCCGTGGTGGAAGAGGCGGATGTGACAAGGGGGTTGGCGATGGTGACGTAGACGGACTGGGTGTCGACCGGGCCCACGAGCTCGTCGAGCCCGCGCAGCCGGGTCAGCAGGTTGGCCTTGCAGCGCAGGCCCGTCGTCTCCAGGAGGAGGGCGGGCAGCGGCGAGCGGGTGGCGGCGGGGCCTGCGGCCGCGTCGCGCAGGAAGCGGCGGAAGCCGGCCAGCAGGATCTGCTCGTCGGCGAGGCGCTGTGCGCCGAAGGCTCCGATGAGGCCGAGGACGTTGTTGATGCCGAGGTAGTAGGCGAAGCGCTCGTCGGCGACGTCGTCGGCCACGAAGGTGTCGCTCAGGCCGCCGATGCCGGGCAGCCTGTGCTCCAGCTCCGCCCGGCGGGACTCGCGGAAGTAGTAGCCCTGGTTGTCGCGGTAGCGGCCGCCGGCCGGCCAGCCGTCGCCGTCGAGGAGCACGAGGGTGTTCTGCTGGTGCGCCTCCAGGGCGATCCCGGCCTCGCCGTCGAGCCAGAGCACCGGCCGGACGACCGTCTCCAGATACCTCAGGAACCACTCGGCGGCGACGGCCCCCGCGGGTCTGCCGGTGCGCGCGACGAGCCGGGCGACGATGAAGGCGAGCCGCGAGCGCATGGCCGAGGGGTCCGGCAGGCCGGGCCAGGGCCGGGGCGAGGCGAGTCCGGCCACGCACACGGCGTCGTCGCCGGGCCCGAAGGGGTTGTGCCGGATGACGGCGTCGAGGCCGGGCAGCGGCTCGCCGTCGGGCGAGTCCACCGCGAGCCAGGCGGGGTCGCGGACGATGTCGAAGCCCGGCCCGGCGGGGCAGGCCGCGCGCCAGCGCGCCGCGACGCCGCTGCGCAGCAGCCGGTGGACCTCTACGCCGCGCCGCAGTTCCTTGCGGAGGTTCTCCCGGCGGGAGTTGGTGATGTGCAGCCCGAGCGAGAGCTTCAGCATCGCGGCGGCGCCGGGCCGCAGCACGGTCCGTACGGACGAGGTGGGGTGCCAGGGCTCGCCGTGCGGGCCGAGATCGTGCAGCAGCCCCGCGTCGAGGAGTGCGGCGACGGCGGGGCGGTTGCGGACCTCGCGGGCCTGCCACGGGTGGATCGGCAGGGCGGCGCTCTCGGCGGGCAGTTCGAGTCCGGGGCCGGCGAGCCGGGCGGTGAGGCGGGCGGCGGTGACGGCCCGGCCGCGCTCGGTCCAGGCGGAGTCGGCGGCGAGTACGGACCGGTGTACGGCCAGCCAGTGCAGGGGGAAGGAGCCGCGCAGCTCGGGTGAGTAGAGGCGGGCTTCGGTGTCGGAGAGGCCCTCGCGGCTCTTGGGGGTGGGGTGAAGAGGGTGGCCGAGGAGGAGGGACTGCTCGGCAGTGAGGAAGAGGTCGCCCGTCGCGGGGTCGGCGGGCGCCGCGCGCCGCTCCGCGATGAACTCCGCGGTGCGGCGGGTGGAGTCGGCGACGCGTCCGACGAGTTCGGCGCCCTCGGTGGCGGGGGCGCGGCCCTCCAGCGCGGCGCGGTGCGCGGCCTCGCGGCCGAGCAGCGCGGCCACGGTGACCGCGTCGACGGCCGGGGCCCCGGCCGGGCTGCCCTGGAGCACGGTCGGCCCGAAGCGGTGCCAGCCGGTGGCCGACCAGTACCGCACCGGTACGTGCAGCACGGTGCCGCTCGCGGTGAGCGGCAGGTCCAGGGTGTCGCGGTCCGGGCGCGCGGTGCCGTTCTCGCGCACCCAGCAGCGCAGCAGGTTCTCGACGGCCGCGGCGTCGGCGGCGCCGTACGGATCGGGGTGTTCGAGCGGATCGGCCGATGCGGTGTGGCGGCGCTCCGGGGCCGCCGCATCGAAGCGGCGGCCCTGTCGCGGTACCGACGGGGCCACGGCGGCGGACGCACCGTTTCCGGGAGATGCGTTCACTGAGTTCTGCCTCGCGATGTCGTCATGTCGTCACGTGTGGTCGTCACGATGTGCTGTCAGGTCTTGCTGCGGCGTCGTCTCCGCGGCGTCATATCGGGGTCGCTGTCTCGGGGGCGCTGTCACGGGGCGCTGTCTCGGGGCACCGTGCCGTGTCCGGGCGTCGTATCCGCTGCGGCGTACCGCTGCTCTTCTACGTCGCACTGCCGTGACGCGGGCGCTCGGCGACGACGGCCGCCGCGACGGCGTCGGCGAGCCGGTCGAGTACCGCTTCCGCCTGTTCGTCGCTGATGGTGAGCGGCGGCAGCAGGCGGACCACGCTGGAGTGGCGGCCGCCGAGTTCGACGATCAGCCCGCGGCGCAGGCACTCCCGCTGGACGGCCGCCGCGAGCACGGGATCTGCCGGGTGCGGACGCGCCCCGTCCTCGGAGCGGACCCAGCCCTCGTCCCCGCCGTCCCCGACCCCATCTCCAACCCCGTCCCTGGGCCCCTCCGCGCTCCCGCCCGGATCGACGAACT